>JANNBI010000319.1:0-2052 GCA_031385345.1 Paracoccaceae bacterium
CGTCGCCTCTTCCTTCAGAATGTCGATGACGAACAGCAGAACCTGATCCGCGCCATCCTCTTTCGCCACACCCACCATCGAGGCCATCAGACTGGCCTTGCGGTCCAGAATGATCTTGGGCGCGGTGGTTTCCAGCACCGACACCCGCAATTCCTTACCGGCGACCGAGTATTCCTTGGAATCCATCCGCAGCAATTCCGCGTCCGAAAACGCCGAAACATCCGACTTCGCCTCGAACATCGCGGTGGCAAGTTCGTTGATCGACACGCCCAGATCGGTGGCCAGCTTTTCGGCCACGGCGCAGTCATGTGGGGTCGTGGTCGGGCTGCGGAATTCCAGCGTGTCCGAGATGATGCAAGACAACATCGCGCCCTTGATCTCGCGCGGGGCGCGGGCCAGATCATCCCCCATGATGTCATGCATCACGGTCGCGGTGCAGGCCAGTGGCCGTATCACCACATTGATCGGCGTCTTGGTTTTCAAGCCCCCCACCAGCATGTGATGGTCGATGATCGCCATGATCGTTGCCTCGTTGATCGACGGCGGCAGTTCGGCCGGGTTGTTGGTGTCCACGATCACCACCTGCTGGCCCGCTTCGACATCGGCGATGATCTCGGGCTTGGCAAAGCCCCAATGCTTCAGCACAAATGCCGCTTCGGTATTGGGCTCGCCCAGCAGGCGCGGCTGGGTATCGCCGCCGCGCACGTGGGTCAGATACCAGGCCCAGATGATCGCGGACAACGTTGCATCGGTGTCGGGGGATTTGTGGCCAAAGACAAGCGTGGACATGGGGCAACCTTCATGCAGATGGATTTGGGCGCGGTATAGCGAAGCAAGCCCGCCTTGTCACGGGGGGGCAGGGCGAAATGCTGCATCGCGGCACAACGGCCGTCACCCCCAAGGTGCCGGAGCTTTCGGCCACAGCGGCCACTGCGTCGGCTCATGGCCATACAGGATCTTGGCCCCGTGCCGCCGCGCCAGATCGCCCAACCGCGCGGCAGACACCGCCGCCACCTGCGGATCATCCGCATCGGCAAAGCCTTCGTCCGGCTCGGACATCCGGTTGATCGCATCCACCGCAAGGATCAGCTTTTCACCCGACGGCAGCGCCAGCAGCAGCGACAAATGCCCCGGCGTGTGGCCCGGCGTTGGCAGCAGCGTTATCCCCTGCGCCAGATCCGTATCCGCGTCGATCCGGTGATAGGGCAGGTCGGGCCAGTCGATGGGCCGCGCCTTGCCGAAATACACCGGCCGCGCTTCGGCCCGCTCGGCCGCGGTCAGCCAGACCGGACAGCGCAGCAGGGGCAGGCTGCCCACATGGTCAATATGGCCATGCGTCAGCACCAGCGCCGAGATATCGCCCAGTCCCAACCCCAGCAGCGCCAATTGCCCCGCCAAGGTCTGCCGCGCGGAATACCCGACCAATTGACCAAACCGCGACATCCCATCGCGCGCCTCGGCCGCCACGGGGTCGGTCGCATACAGGGGGTCAAACCCGGTATCGACCAGAATCCGCGCGCCGTGATCGGTTTCCAGCAGAAACCCCGGTATCCCGATCAGCCACTTGCCCGGCCCCACATCGAACAGACCCAGATCCAGAACCGTCAGCCGCGACAGGCTATGGCCTTGAAACATCATTGAAACGCAATCCTTTCAACCGTGAAACCGGCCTGTTGCAGCAGGGCCAAAACTCCCTGATCCCCCGCCAGATGCAGCGCGCCAAAGGCCACAAAGACCGGGCCATCGGTGTTTCCCGCCGCCGCCTCGATCACCGGGATCCAAGCCAGATTGCGGGAATTCATCAACTTGCCCTCCATCAGCGCAAACTCCGCCTCGGCGGTGGCCGGGTCATAGCCGGGCAGGGATCTGGTCCAGACCTTGGTAAACTCCCAACTAAGGCGCACATCTTCGGCAAAATAGCTGGCGATCATCGTCGCGCTCATATCCTCGGACTGCGCTTCGGCGGCAATCGCGCCGGTCAGCATCGTCACCTGCTCGGCCAATGTCCCATCCTGAAACATCTTGAACGCGGTGTCATAGGGTTCCAGCGCC
>JANNBI010000367.1:0-1808 GCA_031385345.1 Paracoccaceae bacterium
CAGCGTCAGGCGGTCGTAATCGGCCAGAAAGCCCTGCCAATGCGGGATGGCATGCATGTCGATCTGGGCAAAGACGATGTCCCCCAGATCGCCCCGGTCAAGGATCTGCTTCAAGACCCGCATCGACTGGTCATAGCGCATGTTCTGGTTGACGCTCAGGATCTTGCCCGCCGCCTTGGCCGCGTCGCGCAGCGCAATCGCATCGGCCAGCGTCAGGGACAGCGGTTTTTGCGCCAGAATAGCCTTGATATGGGGCTGTTTCAGCGCCGCAAGGATCAGCGCCGGTTGCAGATCGGGCGGATAGGCGATGTCCAACACGCTGATCGACGGATCGGCCATCAGATCCTGCGGCGTGGCATGAACCACCGGAATGCCCCAGCGTTTGGCGACCTCGGCGGCTTTGGACGGGGTGCGGCTGGCAATGGCGCCAACGGTGAACCCGGCCTGTTGATAGGCGGCCAGATGACATTCGGCCATGATCATGCCCGCGCCGATGCAGCCGATCACATAATCCTTGGCCCGCACCACCGGATCCGGCTGAAACCCCAAAGCGTCGCTCATGTCCTGTCTCCTGTGGCTGTCCGGGGCAGCGCCTTGCCATCCCCCGAGAAATAGATCACCCGGCCCGGATCGCAGGCCAGCGCCACCTGCGCGCCGACCCTGATATCCGGCTGGCCGCGCAACAGCGCGCGCAGGGGCTGCGGCCCGGCGGCAAGGGTGACGACGGTATAGCCGCCCAAAGGCTCCACCTCGGTCACCTGCGCTGGCACACCGTCGCCGCCCGTCCAGTCCGTCACCCGCAAATCCTCTGGGCGGATGCCCAGATCGGACACCTCGCCAAACCCCGAAACGCCCACCCGCAACGCCCCGCCCGCCGCCTGAAACCCCTCCGCCACGCCCAGCGCCACCAGAATGTTCATCACCGGAGAGCCTAAGAACCGCGCGACATAAGTGCTGACCGGATGGTCGTAAATCTGCACCGGACTGCCGATCTGCGCAATCGCGCCCCGGTCCAGAATGGCCATCCGGTCCGCGACCGACATCGCCTCTTCCTGATCATGCGTGACATAGATCAAGGTCCGCCCCGCCTCGCGCTGGATGCGTTTCAATTCCACCCGCGTTTCTTCACGCAGCCGCGCATCAAGGGCGGAAATCGGATCATCCATCAAATAGGCTGCCGGATCGCGCACCAAGGCCCGCGCAATCGCCACGCGCTGCCGTTCCCCCCCCGACAACTGGCCCGGCATCTTGTGCAGGATATGGGTGATATGCAGCTTTTCGGCGGCATCCTTCAGCCGCGCCTCGATCCGCGCGGCGGGTTCGCGGCGTTCCACCAAAGGAAAGCGCACGTTGTCAGCGGCAGTCATATGCGGGAACAGCGCCAAATTCTGAAACACCATCGCAATATTGCGCGCAGCGGGTGAGACGGCGTTCACCGGCTTGCCGTCGATCAGGATCTCGCCGGTATCCGGGGTTTCCAAGCCAAGGATCAGACGCAGGATTGTGCTTTTGCCCGACAATGGCGGCCCGAAAAAGCAGAAGAATTCATTGTCAGCCACGGTAAAGCTGGCATCATCCACCGCCAGCGTCGCGCCGTAGCGTTTGGTGACATTGCGAAAGGCGATCTCGGCCATCTAATGCCCCCCCAACGCGGTGCCGGTCTGGGCATCAAACAGCCGCACAGCCCCCGGATGCGGCGCGAAATGCAGCATCTTGCCCACTTCAAACCCGGCGTCGTTTTCGAACACCACCTTCACCGCCCCGGTTCCGACCCCCAGATGCAGGATCGTGCGCGCGCCGATGCGTTC
>JANNBI010000386.1:0-6500 GCA_031385345.1 Paracoccaceae bacterium
CGGTGGACGGCGTCTGCGTGGCGGTTGCCGGTCCGGTGCGCGACGGCGTGGCCGAGATGACCAACCTGTCCTGGATCATCGACAACGCGCAGCTGGTGCGCGCCACCGGGGCCAGCCGAGTGGCGATCCTGAACGATTTGCAGGCGCAGGGGCAGGCCTTGGGTCATGTCGCGGCCAAGGATTTGCGGGTGCTGCTGGCGGGACCGCAAAAGCCCGGCACGTCGATGCTGGTGGTGGGTCTGGGCACGGGGATGAACGCCGCCCCGGTGCATGACACGCCTTGGGGGCGGGTGGTGGCGGCGTCCGAATGCGGTCATGTGTCGATGCCCGTCCAGACCGCGCAGGATCTGCGGCTGGCGCAGTTTCTGGCGCATGAGGTCGCGGGGGCGCATGGCTTTGCCGGGGTGGAAGAGGCGATTGCCGGGCGCGGCATTGGTCATATCTATGAGTTCATCAGCCATGAGGCCGGGGCGCGGGTGCAAAAACCGACCGCCGAAGTGATGGCTGATCTGGCCAAGGGAAATGATCTGGCCCGGCAGACCGCCGAGGTTTACATCCGCATCATGGCGCAGAACCTTGGCAATCTGGCGCTGACCCATCTGCCCTTTGGCGGGATCTTTCTGATCGGCGGCGTCGCGCGTGCCATGGCGCCCTATCTGGCCGATCTGGGCTTTGCTTCTGCCTTCCGCGACAAGGGCCGCTTTGCCGAGTTCATGGAGAATTTCTGTGTGACCTTGGTCGAGGACGATTACGCCGCCCTGACCGGCTGCGCGGCCTATCTGGCCAATGGCGGGCGCGGATAAGCACCGCCGCCAAATGCCCATTGATCGCCGGTCACGCGGGCAATTTGTCCTGCAAGAACCGCAGCGCCACCGACAGGCCATCCGGCGCGATGCCGTGGCCGGAGCCTTTCATCACATGGCCATAGGTTTCAAACCCGGCTTTTGTCAGGGCATTGCCCGCCTTTGCCATGTCGCCAAAAGGCACAACCTCGTCCTGATCGCCGTGCATCACCAGAACCGGCGGTTTTGACAAGGCGTCGGCGGTCAGCCGTTCAGGCTGCATCAGACGGCCCGAGATCGCCACAACCCCGGCCAAGGGGACGGCGCGGCGGGGGGCCAGATGCAAACTCATCATCGCGCCTTGGGAGAAACCGACCAAGGCCAGCGCTTGTGGTCCCAGACCCTCGGCCGCAAGCTGCGCGTCAAGGAAGGCGTTCAGATCGGCGGTGGACTGCGCCATGCCGTCGTTTTGCTGCGCCTCGGTTGATCCGTCAAAGCGCGGGATCGGGAACCATTGAAATCCGTAGGGGGCCATCAGCGGTTTTTCGGGCGCGTCGGGGGCCACAAAGGCCGTGTTGGGCAGATGCGCGCCCAGCACATCGGATAGGCCCAACAGATCGGCCCCATCCGCGCCGTAGCCATGCAGGAACACCACCAGCGAGGTGGTCTTGCCCGATTGCGCCGGTCGGCGGGAAAATTTCAGTTTTCGGATCATTGGATGCCCTCACGGTCTTTCAGAACGTGGTAATAGGAAAAAAGCGCGCGGGCCGCAACGGCGCGCCATGGCGACCAATTTTCCGACAGCGCGCGCAATTCCCGTTCTGACGGGCGGTTGGGCAGGGTAAACAGGGATTGCGCCGCCACTTGCAAGGCCAGATCGCCGGGGGCAAAGACATCGGCGCGGCCAAGGGCGAACATGGCGTAGATCTCGGCTGTCCATGCCCCGATGCCGGGGATCTTGATCAGGGTTGCGACCACCTCGTCATTTGGCAAAGCGCGCAAGGCGGTGAAATCAAGACCGGCCTGCGCCAAAGCCCGGCCATAGCGCGCCTTTTGCCGGGACAGGCCGGCGCTGCGCAGGGCCTCGTCACTGGCCTGCGCCATGGCAGGTTGATCGGTCAGACCGGCGGCTTCCAGTCTGCCCCAGATCGCGCGGGCCGAAGCGACCGAGACTTGTTGGCCGACGATGGCATAAAGCAATCCGGCAAACCCGTCCGCCCGCCGCCGCAGCGGCAAGGGACCGGTCTGCGACAAGGCATAGGCGAACCGCGCGTCCTGCGCCGCAAGCCAGGCCGCGCCTTCGGCCACACAATCCTCGGTCTTAATGATCCGTCCCACCATCCGGCCACTCTGCCCCGGCCCAAAGGTCAAAGGCAAGTCGGGCGTTTTCCGCTTGAAGGCGTTCCATCGCAGGCTTAGCCCTGTGGCATGATGCAAAATGACACGATAGCCCGCCGAAATGTTCTGGTCCTTGTGGCGTCTCAGGCCATTCTTGGGGCGCAGATGCCGATGATCTTTACCGTTGCCGGACTGGCCGGGCAAACCTTGGCGCCCAACAAATGTCTGGCCACGTTGTCGATCAGCCTGATGGTGATCGGGTCAATGCTGACCGCGACGCCGATTTCCAGCTTTATGGCGCGGTACGGGCGGCGCGCGGGGTTTGTCGTCGGCACCGTGGGCGGCGCACTTGGCGCGGCTTTGGGGGCGGCGGGATTATATTTCCACTCCTTCACGTTGTTCCTGATCGGCGCGCTGTTTTCCGGTGTCTATATGTCGGCGCAGGGGTTTTACCGCTTTGCCGCGGCGGATATGGCGTCGGATGCGTTCCGGCCCAAGGCGATTTCCTGGGTCATGGCGGGGGGGCTGTTGTCGGCGGTGGTTGGTCCGCAACTGGTGACGGTGACGGCTGATATCATGGTGGTGCCCTATCTTGGCACCTATCTGGCGGTGATCGCGTTGAATGCGCTGGGGGTGTTCCTGTTCGCCTTTTTGCACAGCCCCAAACCGGTGCATGTGTCGAATGCCGATTATACCGGCCGCAGCCGGATGGAGATGCTGCGCACACCGCGCATTGCTGTCGCGGTGATCGTGGCCACGGTGTCCTATGCGCTCATGAACCTTGTGATGACCTCCTCGCCGCTGGCGGTGGTGGGTTGCGGATTTCAGACCGCCGATGCCGCCCATGTGGTGACGGCGCATGTTCTGGCGATGTATGCGCCGTCGTTTTTCACCGGGGCGCTGATCACGCGCTTTGGGGTAGAACGGATCATGGCCATCGGGCTGACCATCCTTGCAGGTGCGGGCGTTGTTGCCATGGCGGGTGTGCAGCTGGAAAATTTCTTTGTCGCGCTGATCCTGCTGGGTCTGGGGTGGAACTTTGGCTTCATCGGCGCCACGACCATGCTGGCCGGTTCCCATGCCCCGAATGAGCGGGGCCGGATGCAGGGGTTGAACGACTTTCTGGTGTTTGGCGGGGTCACGCTTGCGTCGCTGTCCTCGGGCGGGTTGATGAATTGCTCGGGCGGATCGGTGCAGGCGGGGTGGCAGGCGGTCAATCTGGCGATGCTGCCCTTCCTGATCGTGGCCGGATCGGCGCTGATCTGGTTATGGATGCGGCCCAAAGAGCAGATGGTCTGATGCGGGTCAGGGCTGTCGAGCCTGCCGATCTGGCGGCGCTACTGCCTTTGGTTGAAGCCTTGGCGCGCCATCACGGCGACCTGCAACAAGTCACCGCAGCCAGCCTGTTTCGTGATCTGTTCACCGATCCGCGCTGGCTGCATGGCTTTGTCGCAGAAGCTGAGGGGCAGGTGATCGGCTATGCCAGCCTGTTGCCGCTGGCGCGGGTGCATCTGGGCCAGCGCGGCATGGATCTGCATCACCTTTATGTGGCGGAACCGGCACGGGGCGGCGGTGTGGGCACGCAATTGGTGCAGGCGGTGCAGGACTATGCCAAGGGGTTGGGATGCAGCTATCTGACCGTCGGCACCCAAAACGGCAACCGCGCGGCGCAGGATTATTACCTAAAGCGCGGGTTCTTTGCCTCGCCCCCGGCGCCGGACCGGTTTGCCTTTGATCTGTCGGGATGGGTGGCTACCAGCGCCCGGTGATCGCTGCCCAGGTCAGTCGACCGCGCCGCGAAAACTCTGACAGGCCAAGGGTGCCATTGGCCACGCGCTGCGGTTCCTTGACGATCTGGGCCAAAATCGCCGCCGCCTGCCAGCCGGGCAACAGTGCCGGCGCGCCCGCGCCGATCAGCGGCCGTTGCGCACGCGCCTGCGCCAGACGGTCCAGCCCCGCCGCCGCCAGATCCCGCAGCGCCTGCGGGCGGCCGTCAACCAGCGGCCTGCGACCCCGCGCCTCCAGCTCTGGCACGGCGCGCAGGTAGTTTGCCAAGCCGCTGGCATAGGCATAGGCGCGCAGCGGCGCCTGCGCCTGCGGCTTTGCCCCGCAGATCAGCGCCGCCAGCCACATCAGATGTCCGGCAGTCTGGTCGATATAGCGGTCAAGGTCGGGCTGATCGTCAAAGGGGTCAGGATAGATGTCGCGGACCCGCGCCGCGATCATCTGGTCAATCAGCGGCAGCGGCAGGTTGGCGCGCCCGATCAACGCATGCAGCGGTTCGGCCACCTCATGCGCGCGGGCTTTGGGTTCGGCCACCACATCGCGCCACCATTGCAGCCGCATTTCCGCAATCATCGCCTCTTTGGTCACCCAAGGTGCGCGCGCCACTTCAAGGTTCAGCGCGTAAAGCGTGAACAGATCGCCGCGCAGCGCCACTGGGGCCGCCAAGGTGGCCAGATACCGGTCCGGATCGCCCTTTTGCACCCGGTCGGCGCAGGCGGATTGGGTCACGCCACTGACCCTGCATCGCGCACCAGCTTCCAGGTGATGGCGTCCAGCAAGGCCTCAAAACTCGCATCAACGATGTTGGGGCTGACGCCGACGGTGGACCAGCGGCGGCCCTGCCTGTCCTCGCTGTCGATGATGACGCGGGTGACGGCTTCGGTGCCGCCATCAGTGATGCGGACCTTGAAATCGACCAGTTTCACCTCGTCGATCAGGGCCTGATAGGGGCCAAGATCCTTGGCCAATGCTTTTGACAGGGCGTTGACCGGACCACGGTCCTGACCACTTTCATCCATCGAATCGCTGACCGACATCATCTTTTGATCCCCGATCTTCACCACAACGACCGCCTCGGACAGGGTGATCATCTGGTCGTACTTGTTCTTGCGCCTCTCGACCGTCACGCGGTAGCGCTTCACCTCAAAAAACTGCGGCAAAAGACCCAGTTCGCGCCGTGCCAGCAGTTCAAAACTCGCCTGCGCGCCATCATAGGCATAGCCCTGATCTTCCCGTTCCTTGATGATTTCCAGAATGCGCGACAGGCGGGGATCCTTGTCGGCCACCTGAATGCCGGCGCTGACCAGACGGGCGCGCAGGTTGGATTGGCCCGCCTGATTGGACATCGGGATGATGCGTTCGTTGCCCACGGTTTCGGGCGGGATATGTTCGTAGGTGGTGGGATCTTTCAGAATAGCCGAGGCATGAAGCCCCGCCTTGTGCGCAAAGGCCGAGGCGCCGACATAGGCGGCCGCACGCAGGGGCACGCGGTTGAGAATGTCATCCAACATGCGGCTGGTCTTAAGAATGTTTTTCAAGGACGCCGCAGAAACCCCTGTTTCAAAATGGCTTTTGAAGGGTTCCTTCAGCAGCAGCGTCGGGATCAGCGAGGTCAGGTTGGCATTGCCGCAGCGTTCGCCCAACCCATTCAACGTGCCTTGGATCTGGCGCGCGCCAGCCTCGACCGCTGCAAGGGAATTGGCCACGGCGTTGCCGGTGTCGTCGTGGCAATGGATGCCCAAGGCGTTGCCGGGGATGCCAAAGGCAATCACCTCAGCCACGACACGGCCCACTTCTGACGGCAAGGTGCCGCCATTGGTGTCGCACAGAACGATCCAACGCGCGCCCGCGTCACAGGCAGCTTTCAGACAGGACAGGGCATAAGCGGGGTTGGCGCGGTAGCCGTCAAAGAAATGTTCGGCATCAAACAGCGCCTCGCGGCCCAAGGTATTCAGATGGGCGAAGGTTTCTGCAATGGCGCTGCGGTTTTCGTCCAGCGTGACGCCAAGCGCGGTCGTGACGTGGAAATCATGCGTCTTGCCGACCAGACAGACGGCCTTTGTCCCCGCATTCAGCACCGCCGCCAGCACATCATCATTCCCGGCCGAGCGTCCAACGCGTTTGGTCATGCCAAAAGCGGTCATCGTGGCGCGGGTCTGCGGGGCGTCGGCAAAAAACTCGCTGTCGGTGGGGTTCGCACCGGGCCACCCCCCTTCGATGTAATCGAGGCCAAGACCGTCGAGGGCGAGGGCGATCTGGCGCTTTTCAGCGGTGGAGAATTGGACGCCTTGGGTTTGCTGGCCGTCCCGCAGGGTGGTGTCGAAGAGATAGAGGCGTTCAGGGGTCATTTGAGCGCCTCTATTGCATTCAGGTCAGCGTCGATATTTGGCCGCAGGCTTACATCGGTTGCATTCATCATAACCGACACGTTTGCCGCAGCCAACTTTGCCTTCAAGGTGTCAATCGCAGAGAAGTCCTTCGAAATCTTGGCCGCTTCGCGCAAGTGCTGAAGGCGCATGGCCAGGGGTTCCAAGGTCGCAAACATCTTTTGCCTTTGGGAAATGCAATCCGCAATTTGATCCCAAGTCAGAAGGC
>JANNBI010000377.1:0-2746 GCA_031385345.1 Paracoccaceae bacterium
CCGGGGTGTTTCAACGACGACGTGACGAAACATTCCGGATCACATCATCATGGCTTTGGAAGATGCCAAGTCCCAAGTGGACACTGCTTTCACACGCGCTGGCCTGCGCGGGTATGCGTTTGAAAACGCCTTCGGCGGCGCGACCTCATTTCTGCGCCGCAGCTATACCAAGGATTTGACAGGGGTCGATCTGGCCATCACCGGCGTCCCTTTTGATCAGGCCGTCACCCACCGCGCCGGCACCCGTTTCGGCCCGCGTGCGATCAGAGAGGCGTCATCTCTGATGCCCTATGATCCCCCCTACGGTTGGCCCACCAACCCGCTGGAAGAGATGGCCATCATCGACTACGGCGACCTTGCCTTTGACTACGCGAAGGTGGCGGATTTTCCCGACACCCTGACCCGCCATATCCGCACCATCCTTGATGCCGGGGCGGGCAGCCTGACCCTTGGCGGCGATCATTATATCACCTTTCCGATCCTGCGCGCCTATGCCGAGAAATTCGGCCCCCTCGCCGTGATCCATTTCGACGCCCATTCCGACCTGTGGCCCGATGACGACCTGACCCGAATTGACCACGGCACCATGATGTACAAGGCGGTGAAAACCGGATTGGTGGACCCGCAGCGGTCCGTCCAGATCGGGATCCGCACCACGACCGAGGATTATCTTGGCATCAACGTGATCGACGCGCGCGAGGTGCATGAAAAGGGCATGGCTGCCGCCGTGGCGCGGATCAAGGCTGTCGTGGGCGATCATCCCTGCTATGTCACCTTTGACATAGATTGCCTTGATCCCGCCTTCGCCCCCGGCACCGGCACGCCGGTCTGGGGCGGGCTGCAATCCTGGCAGGCGGCCGCCATCCTGCGCGATCTGGCCGGGATCAACATGGTGGGTGGCGACGTGGTCGAAGTGTCCCCGCCCTATGACACCACCGGGGCCACCGCCATCGCCGGCGCCCATGTCGGCTATGAACTGATTTGCCTGTACCATTGGGCGAAAACCCGGCGATGACATTGGGGGTCGGGATCCCAGGCCTGCTGATCCTGGCCCTTGTTGCCGGGGTGGCTGTCTATATCCGGGCGGCGGGCGACGACGTTGCCCGCTGGCACGTCGCGCCCGAGCCTGCCTTGTCCCTGTCGGTCGGGGCTGGAGTGGTCAGCATCCCGCAAGGTGCCGCAGCCCGGATCGCGGGTGGGGCGGAAACCCTGACCCGCGTCGCCACCATCGCAGCGCAAATGCCGCGCACGAATCTGTTGGCGGGCTCAGTGGCCGAAGGGCGGATGACTTGGATCACCCGCTCTGCCGTCTGGGGTTTTCCGGATTACACCACGGCGCAATCTCTGCCTGACGGCAGCCTTGGGATCTGGGCGCGCCAGCGTTACGGCTGGAACGATCATGGGGTGAATGCGGTTCGGCTAAGGGTTTGGACCGCAGAATAGGACGGCCGGGAGCAGACCCCCGGCCATATATCCTTAGGCTTCGGACTGCACGACTTGTTCGGTTTCGTCAGCCTCGGTGATGCTGGACGCTTTCAACGCAAAACTGCGCAGGATGAAATCCGGCACATGGTCGCCCATGCCCAACACGCGGTGGTCACTGTGAGAACTGCGGTCGCGGCGGTCGTCACGGCGGTCATCGCGACGCTCTGGCGCGCGGTCATGGCTGCGCTCGGGCGCTCGCTCGGACGTGCGCGGCTCGTCGCGGCGGTCGCGAGAACGATCCTCACGCGGTCTTTCTTCGCGGGGGCGCTCCTCACGGGCACGTTCTTCGCGGGGGCGTTCCTCGCGGACACGCTCCTCACGCTTGGGCTCTGTCCGCACTTCGGCGGCGACGGCCATCGGTTGCACGATCGGTGTCATGGCCGCCGGAACCGCGTCTTTGTCAGGGCGCGGCGCCCGGTCGCGGCGTTCGCCGGTCTTGCTGCTGCGCGAGGCCGAGGCCCCGCGTCCGCCACGCTCTTCGCGCGGACGGTCCGGACTGTCGGACAGGTCGTCCAACGCCCCGGTGGGCACTTCGCCCAAGGGGATGTCCATCTTGACGAGGGAGTGGATGGCCGACAGATATTTGGCATCCGACGGGACGGAGATCGTGTAAGCCTTGCCCAGCCGACCCGCGCGCCCGGTGCGGCCGATGCGGTGGATGTAATCTTCGGGATGCGAGGGCACATCAAAATTGAACACATGGCTGACAGCCGGAATGTCCAGACCGCGCGCCGCCACGTCAGAGGCGACCAGCAGGTGCAATGACCCGTCGCGGAACGAATCCAGCGTTTTCATCCGCATCGATTGTTCCAGATCACCGTGGATCGGGGCCGCATTGAAACCGTGCGATTTCAGCGACTTGGCCACAACGTCCACATCCATCTTGCGATTGCAGAAGATGATGGCGTTGGTGCAGGCTTCGCCCTCGGACTTGATCAGCGCGCGCAGGACGGCGCGCTTTTCGGTAAAGGTCCGATCCTTGCGCGTCGGCGTAAAGGCCATCAGTTTCTGCTCGATCGTGGTTGATGCGGTAGCCTGACGCGCCACCTCGATCTTGACCGCGCCGGTCAGGAAGGTGTTGGTGATCCGCTCAATTTCCGGTGCCATGGTGGCCGAGTAGAAGAAGGTTTGGCGGGTGAAGGGCGTCAACGAGAAGATGCGTTCGATATCGGGAATAAAGCCCATGTCCAGCATGCGGTCAGCCTCGTCCACGACCATGATCTGCACGCCGGTCAACAGCAATTTGCCACGCTCAAAATGG
>JANNBI010000434.1:0-3617 GCA_031385345.1 Paracoccaceae bacterium
GACCGGGCGCGGCCCCGCCAACCCGGCCCAGATCCAGGCCTATATCGACAATGGCGGCTTCTTTCAGGCCCATGTCCCGGCCGAGGCCGCTTTCTACAAACCCTGGAATCAGGCCTATCAGGACTGGGCGGTGGCCACGTCCTTTTACGAAACCCCGCAGCCCTATCTCTTCAACATCTGGTCCGAACCGATGCGCCGCTTTCAACTCGCGGCCGAGGGGCAGGGATTCCTGCAACCCCCCGACCATCTGCGAGCGCGGTTACGTCAGGCAATGGACCCCTTGCCCTGCTGGTATCCCCCCTCTGGCGACGACGCCGCCGCGGACTACCCCCTGCACGCCCTGACCCAGCGCCCGATGGACATGTACCATTCCTGGGGCAGCCAGAACGCCTGGCTGCGCCAGATCCGCGGCAAGAATTTCCTTTACATCCCCACAAAGGTCTGGAAGGCGCAGGGGTTTCAGGACGGCGATTACGCCCGCGTCACCTCTCCCAATGGGCAGATAGAGGTGCCGGTGGCCCATATGGCCGCGCTGAACAGCGAAACCGTCTGGACCTGGAACGCCATCGGCAAACGCAAAGGGGCCTGGGCTCTGGATGATGCCGCCCCCGAGGCGACCGAAGGCTTCCTGCTGAACCACCTGATTTCCGAACTGCTGCCCGCCAAACCCGATGGCCACCGCTATTCCAATTCGGACCCCGTGACCGGGCAGGCGGCATGGTTCGATCTGCGGGTAAGGCTGGACCGCATCGGCCCGCGCGACCATTCCGAACCCGCCTTCCCGCCGATCCCGCGCGTGGTGCCCCAAGGAAAGGACCGGCCATGACCACCCTGCCGCACAGCACCGCCAAGAAGCTTGGTCTGGTGATCGACCTTGACACCTGCGTTGGCTGTCAGGCCTGCGTCACCGCCTGCAAGGGTTGGAATGATCAGGGCTACGGCGCGCCCTTGACCGACCAGAACCCCTACGGCGCCGACCCTTCGGGCACCTTTCTGAACCGGGTGCATAGCTATCAGATCACGCCCCCGGATTTGGGCCCTGATGGTGACCCTGATGCCGCCCCGATCATCGTCAACTTCCCCCGCTCTTGTCTGCATTGTGAAGATGCGCCCTGTGTCACCGTCTGCCCGACAGGTGCCAGCTACAAGCGGGTTGAGGATGGCATCGTCCTGGTAAACGAGGATGCCTGCATCGGCTGCGGTCTGTGCGCCTGGGCCTGCCCCTACGGCGCGCGCGAGATGGATGCGGCGGCGGGGGTGATGAAGAAATGCACGCTGTGCGTCGACCGGATTTACAACGAAAACTTGGCCCCGATTGACCGCGAACCCGCCTGCGTGCGCACCTGTCCCACCGGCGCGCGGCATTTCGGCGATTTTGCCGATCCTGACAGCCATGTCAGCCAGCTAAGTGCGGCGCGCGGTGGCATGGCTTTGATGCCCGACCTTGGCACCAAACCGGTCAACCGCTATCTGCCGCCGCGCAAAAAGGATGTGATGCAGGCCAGCCCGCTGGCCCCCTTGCTGGACATCCAAGCCAGCGGTTTTGCGGGCTGGCTGGACAAGCTGTTGGGCAAGATCGGATGAACCCGGCCCCGTCTGTCATCGCCTTCACCACGCTGTCGGGCCTAGGCTTTGGCTTTCTGGCCTTTCTGGCGGCGGGTCTGGTCCCGGTCCACGGCCTGCATGCCTTTGCGCTTTGGGCGCTTGGCTATGCGCTGGCGGTCAGTGGCCTGCTGATTTCGGCCCTGCACCTTGGCAATCCGCAGCGCGCCATGCTGGCTTTCACTCAATGGCGGTCGTCCTGGCTTAGCCGAGAGGCTGTGGCCGCCGTCGCCACCCTGATCGCCCTTTCTCCCGTCGCCCTGTCGCAGATCCTGGGTTTCGACTGGCCGCGCTTTTGGGGCTTGCTGGC
Organism: Paracoccaceae bacterium; assembly: GCA_031385345.1. Classification (GTDB taxonomy): domain Bacteria; phylum Pseudomonadota; class Alphaproteobacteria; order Rhodobacterales; family Rhodobacteraceae; genus CAIYZT01. The sequence continues at coordinate 1,913 of JANNBI010000434.1, forward strand.
CGCGCTGATGTGCTTTGGCACCGTGTTCACGACATCCATGATCTATGCCCAGTTGAAAACCGTGCCGCGTTGGAACCATTGGATCACCCCGGTGATGTACCTGACCTTTGCTTTGACCGGCGGCGCGATTCTGGCCGGGCAGGGCACCTTGGCCGTGCTGGCATTGGCCGCCTTGTCGGTGGTGCATGCGCAGGTCTGGGCCATCGGGGACAAACGCTTTGCCCAATCCGGCGCGACCATCGGCATTGCGACGGGACTTGGCACGATCGGCACGGTCCGGGTATTTGAACAGCCCCATACTGGCCAGAATTACCTGATGCGAGAGATGATTTTTACCGTCGGTCGCAAACATTCCCAGAAACTACGCATCATCACGCTCGCGCTGGCTGTGGTGATCCCGCTTGTTCTGCTGACGTTCGCCCCGCATGGCCCGGTCACGCTGCTGCTAGCGGCGCTGATTCATCTGGGCGGGGCCCTGACCTCGCGCTGGCTGTTTTTTGCCGAAGCAGAGCATGTCGTCGGCCTGTATTACGGCCGCCAATAACACACCCTAACCCAAATCGCCCTCCCTCCCCCTCGTGGGGAGGGCCGGGGTGGGGGGCCCCCCGACCTCGCCCCGTCGCCCCCTACATCACCGCGCCCATCGCCCAAGGCACAAATTCCGCCCCGCCAAAGCCCAGTTCCTCGGATTTCGTCTGCGCACCGGACGCCACGCGGATGAATTCTTCGAATATCTCGCGCCCCTTGGCTTCGATGCTGACGCCGTCGGTCACGATATCCCCGCAGTTGATGTCCATATCCTCGGACATTCGGCCATACATCTCAGAATTGGTCGCCAGTTTGATACAGGGTGTCGGCTTGTATCCCGACACCGACCCGCGCCCGGTGGTGAACACGATCAGATTGGCCCCGCCCGCAATCTGCCCGGTGACCGAACAGGGATCATAGCCCGGCGTGTCCATATAGACAAAGCCGCGCTGCGTCACCGGCTCGGCAAATTTGTACACTTCGGTCAGGGGGGCCGTGCCGCCCTTGGCGACCGCCCCCAGCGATTTTTCCAGAATCGTCGTCAGCCCGCCCTTTTTGTTGCCCGGAGAGGGGTTGTTGTCCATCTCGCCGCCCCAACGCGCGGTATAATCCTCCCACCAATGGATCCGCTCGACAATCTTTTCGCCCACCTCGCGGCTGACGGCCCGGCGGGTCAGCAAATGTTCGGCCCCGTAGATTTCGGGCGTTTCCGACAGGATGGTGGTCCCGCCATGCGCCACCACCAGATCCGACGCATAGCCCAAGGCCGGGTTCGCCGTGATCCCGGAATAACCATCAGACCCGCCGCATTGCATCCCTACCATCAGATGTTCCAGCCCCGCAGGCTGGCGTGACACCATATTGGCCCCGACCGCCATTTCCTTCAGCGCCTCTAACCCGCGCTCTATCGATTTGCGTGTCCCGCCAGAGGCTTGAATGGTCATGTACCGGAAATTCCCATCACCGCGCAGCCTTGCCTTGCCGATCAGATCGGGCACCTGCATCACCTCGCAGCCCAAACCCACCAGCAAGATCCCGGCGAAATTCGGATTGCGCGCATAGCCCTGCAAGGTGCGGTACAAGGTGTCATAGCCTTCATCCTTGCCCGACATGCCGCAGCCCGTGCCATGCACGATCGGCACCACTCCATCGACATTGGGAAAGGAGTCCAGAAAAC
>JANNBI010000445.1:0-11492 GCA_031385345.1 Paracoccaceae bacterium
CAGCGGTTTCGACCGCTATTTCCAGATCGCGCCCTGTTTCCGCGATGAAGACCCGCGCGCCGACCGCTCTCCGACCGATTTCTATCAGTTGGATGTGGAGATGTCCTTTGTCGAGCAGGCGGATGTCTTTGCCGCCGTGCAGCCGGTCATCCAAGGCGTGTTTCAGGAGTTTCGCCCCGATATGCGGGTGCCGTCTGACTGGCCGCTGATCGCCTACCGCGATGCGCTTTTGTGGTATGGCAGCGACAAACCCGACCTGCGCAACCCGATCAGGATGCAGATCGTGTCGGATCATTTCGCAGGCTCGGGCTTTGCGGTGTTTGCCAAGCTGCTGGAACAGCCCGGCACTGAAATCCGCGCCATTCCCGCGCCCAAGGGGGGCAGCCGCAAGTTCTGCGACCGGATGAACGCCTTTGCCCAGAAGGAAGGCCTGCCGGGCATGGGCTATATCTTCTGGCGCGAGGCCGAAGATGGATCGGGCATGGAAGCCGCTGGTCCCCTTGCCAAGAACATTGGCCCGGAACGCACCGAAGCCATCCGTCTGCAACTGGGCCTTGGCCTTGGCGACGCCGCTTTCTTCCTTGGCGGCAAGCCCGAGCATTTCCAATCCGTCGCCGGCCGCGCCCGCAACGAGATTGGCCGTGAATTGGGTCTGGCGGAAACCGACAGCTTCCGTTTCGCCTGGATCGTAGATTTCCCGATGTTCGAAAAGACCGACGACGGCAAGATCGACTTTTCGCACAACCCCTTCTCCATGCCCCAAGGTGGGCTTGACGCGTTGCAGGGCGACCCGTTGGACGTCTACGCCTATCAGTATGACCTTGCCTGCAACGGCTATGAACTGATCTCGGGCGGCATCCGCAACCATAAGCCGGAAATCATGTACAAGGCCTTTGAACTGGCCGGATACCCGAATTCCGAGGTGGACAAGCGGTTCGGCGGCATGGTGAAGGCCTTCAAATACGGCGCTCCCCCGCATGGCGGTTGTGCGATGGGCATCGACCGCGCCGTGATGCTGCTGGCGGATGAGGCGAACATCCGCGAGGTGATCATGTTCCCGATGAACCAGCGCGCCGAAGATCTGCTGATGGGCGCGCCGTCCGAACCCTTGAACGAGCAGCTGCGTGACTTGCGCCTGCGCGTCGTGCCAAAGGACGCCTGACATGGGGGGCGGATCGTGACAGCGCTTCCGCCCCTGTATTCCGCCTCGGTGCCGGTGTTCCGGCATTATCTGGGCCGTGCGCAGGACATGGCCGAACGCGCCGGTCCGGCCCTGATGACCGCCCAGATCGCCGATGCCTTTCCTGCCGCCCAGCAGTTCGCCACCGCCGCCGGTTTTGCCCTGCGCGCCGCCTGTCCCTTGGCCGGGCGTGACGTGCCGGATCTGCCGCGCGCGCTTGGCCCCCGTCTGGCCGTGGTGCGCGCCACCTTGGGGGCGATGAAACCGGCCGAATTTGTCGGGGCCGAGGCGCGGATCATCACCCACAAAGCCGGGTTTGCCGAACTGGACCAAACGGCGGAACAATTCCTGTATCTGTTTGGTCTGCCGAACTTTTTCTTCCATCTGACCATGGGCTATGCCGCTCTGCGCGCCGCAGGTTTGCCTTTGGGCAAGGAAGATTTCGACGGCTTGCATTCTTATCCCGCAGGCTTTGCCTTTTAGGCCAGCCTTGGCCCCTGGCCAACAGCCAAAGCGGCAGACCCCGGCCAAGCGAGAACCCGCCACCGTGCCAAACCGGGCCTTTCGCCAGCGCTGCAAGCGCCTATCTTGTGGGCAGACCCGGTCAACGGGCTTGAAAAACCGAGGCCGCATGGATCACCCGCAATGTCATTGACCGACGAACATCTGGCCATCCGGTTCGGCTATGGCCTGCCGCTGCATCCGGGCACGCCCAAAACCGCAGCCAAGATCGTCGCCGCCCTGAAAGGCCCCGATCCGGCCAGCGCCCTGTGGCCGCTGCCGGATCTGTCGCGCTTTGCCCCGATGGTCGCCACCTTGCAGGCCTTGCAGAAAAAAGCCAAATCCGGGGCCAATGTCAAAGCCGAGTATGACGCCGCGCAGGCCGCGATCGTTTCTTTGGTCGCCTTGGGTCAGCGAAGCGGCTTTGCCCGCGCCATCGACACGCCGCAGCCGTTTCGCGAACGTCTGGTCACCTTCTTTGCCGACCATTTCACGGTTTCGCCGCGCGGTGGGGCCTCGGGGTTGTACCTGCCCTTCGCTTTGGTCGAAGGTGCTATCCGCCCGCATATCGGCGGGTCTTTCGTCGATATGGTGCAGGCGGTGACGCTGCACCCCGGCATGCTGATCTATCTGGACCAACAGGCCTCGATCGGGCCGAATTCCCCGATGGGCAAAAAGCAGGGCAAGGGGCTGAACGAAAATCTGGCCCGAGAGCTGATGGAACTGCACACGCTGGGCGTCGATGGTGGTTATTCCCAGACCGATGTGCGCCAATTGGCCGAACTTTTGACCGGCCTGACCGTCACCCGCGATTTTACCGTGGCGTTTGAAGCAAAGCGCGTCGAACCGGGCGCCGAAGAGGTCATGGGCAAAAGCTATGGCAGTGACAAGCTGGCGGCGATCACCACGGTCCTGCGCGATCTGGCCCTGCATCCCGCCACCGCCGCCCATATCGCCCGGAAACTGGCGGTGCATTTTCTGTCCGACACCCCGGACCCTGCTGCGGTAGAGGCGATACGAACCGCCTTCGCCAGCTCTGGCGGGGATATCCCCTCGCTGGCGCTGGCCCTGCTGTCGCATCCCGCCGCCACCAGCCCCGGCGCGGACAAACTGCGTCAACCCTTTGATTTCATGTCCGCCGCCTGCCGCGCCTTGGGCGTCACCGGGGCGGAAATCATGGCGATGAAGGGTGGCGATTTCAAACGCGGCTTCCTGCATGCCTGCGAACAGATGGGCCAGAAGCTGAAATACGCCCCCGGCCCCGACGGCTGGCCCGAAGAGGCCGAGGTCTGGGTCACGCCGCCCCGTCTTGCGGCCCGGATCGACTGGGCGATGTCGATGCCACAACGGCTGAAAAAGGACATGCCCGACCCGGTGGCTTTGGCCAAACTCTCGCTAGGGACCCATGCGACTGACACCCTTCTGATCGCCGCCTCCCGCGCCGAAAGCCAGCGCGATGGGGTCGGGATCGTGCTGTCCTCGCCCGAATTTAACCGGAGATAGCCCATGGCCCCCTTTGACCGCCGTTCGTTTCTGAAGGCCGGGCTGGCCGGGGCCTGCTCCCTTGCCGCCCATCCCCTGATGTCCACCGTCACCTTTGCCGCCGGCCGGCCCTTGGGCGATCACCGTCTGGTCGTGGTGATCCTTCGCGGTGCGATGGACGGTCTCGACGTTCTGCGCCCCTATGGTGACCCGGACTTCGCTGGTCTGCGGCCTTCGGTGATCAAGGGCGGCGCGGGCACGGATCTGGACGGATTTTTCACCCTGCACCCTGCTTTGTCCGATCTGGTGCCGCTTTGGGCCAAGGGGGAACTGGGTTTTGTCCATGCCGCGTCGTCCCCCTACCGCGACAAACGTAGCCATTTCGACGGTCAGGACATGCTGGAAGGCGGGACCGGCATGGATGTGCCGGTGTCCGAAATTCGCGACGGCTGGCTGAACCGGCTGCTGCAATCCGTGCCGGGCCTGACGGCGCAAACCGCCTATTCTGTTGGCATTTCCGAAATGCCGATCCTGAAAGGGGCGGCTCCCTTTGCGGCTTGGGCGCCGGAACAATCGCTGGATCTGTCGGCGGCCAGCCGGTTGCTTTTGGAAAAGGTATACGAATCCGACCCGCTGTTCCACGCCGCCTCGGCCCAGGCGATGGAGCTTTCGGCCCATCTCGCCGAGGCTGATGCTCAGGGCAAAAAGCCCACTGGTCCCTTTGGCGACGATCTGGCTTTGGCCGATTTCACCGCCGAACGCCTGCGCGAAGAGACGCGGATCGCCAGTTTTTCGATCGCCGGATGGGACACGCACCGGGGGCAGTCGACCTCGATTACCAAGCCGTTGCAGCGCCTGTCGCAGGTGATCCAGCGGCTGCATGACCAGCTGGGCGATACTTGGGGCCAGACTCTGCTGGTGGCGATGACCGAATTTGGCCGCACGGCGCGCGAAAATGGCACCCAAGGCACTGACCACGGCACCGGCGGCGCGATGGTTCTGGCGGGCGGGGCGCTGAAGGGCGGGCGGGTCATGGGCGACTGGCCGGGACTGTCCGAGGCGGCCCTGTTTGAACGCCGTGACCTGATGCCGACAACCGATGTCCGCGCTTGGGCCGGTCATGCCCTGCGCGGCATGTATGGTTTTGACAAAAGCCTGATCGAGCAGGTTATTTTTCCCGGCCTGATCCTGCCGCGCGATCCGGGGTTGGTGTTGTAACCGGGCAAGGCGCAGACCCCGCCCCGTGGCCAAGGCATGACCTGCCACAGGTGCCGCCCGCGCGGGGCTGACCCCCGCCCGGACCGGCAGCGCGGTCCCAAACGCCCGAAACGCCTCCGCTTTGACCTTGCCCCTTGGCCCCAAGCCGGGGCAAGATCGCGCGACGTAGTGGGAGTTCTGGCGTGACCTTGAAAAGATTTGGCGAGAGCCTGCCCAACTGGACCCCGCCGCCGCCCCCCGGCCCCGAGGTGATCGAGGGAACCCATCTGCGGCTGGAACGGCTGGACGCCGATGCCCATGCCGCCGATCTGTTTCGCGCCGTTTCCGGCCATGACGCCCTGTGGGATTACATGCCCTATGGCCCGTTCCTGTCCGCCTCGGCCTATCACCGCTGGGCCAAGGACTATGCCGGTGCCGCTGATCCGTGGTTCTATGTGCTGCGCGACCGGGTCAGCGGTCGTTGTGGCGGTGTGGCCAGCTATCTGCGGATCACGCCGCAGGCTGGCAGCATCGAAATCGGCCATATCTGTCTTGCGCCGGAACTGCAGCGCGGACTGGCCTCCACCGAGATGCAGTTTCTGATGATGGACTGGGCGTTTTCGGCGGGATATCGGCGCTATGAATGGAAATGCGACGCGCTGAACGTGCCGTCGCGCCGCGCGGCGCAGCGGTTGGGGTTCAGTTTCGAAGGCGTGTTCCGGCAGGCCACCATCGTCAAGGGTCGCAACCGCGACACGGCGTGGTTTTCGGTCATCGACACCGAATGGCCCGCCCTGCGAGAGGCGTTCCGCGTCTGGCTGTCGCCCGCCAATTTCGACAGTCAGGGCCGCCAGAAGGAACGGCTGTCCGATCTGACCCGCCTGACGCGCGGCGGTTCTGACCCAAGTCTGTAGGCCGGGGCACGTCGAAACCCGGACCGGAATGGTTAATTGAGTTCGCGCAATTTCGGTTTTGCAGCGCGCGGGTGATGTGGCCCTTTGTCGGTTTGGCGGCTTTTCCAAGTGTTTTGCGCCCCGAACCGCTGATTTTCGCCGTCTGCCGTGGTTGGCCCTGACCCGAAATGGTTAATTGCGCGCGCGCAATTTTGCCTGTCAGCCTTGGCGGCACTTGCCGCCTAGCCACCCCCCCGGTCCGGCGCGATCAGACCCGCGCGGCCCGCCAGCCGCGCAGTCAACAGCGCGCGCAGCGGGGCCATGCCCTCCGGGCCCTGGGCGGCGTGATCGCTGGCCCGCGCCAGATCAAGGTCTTGCGTCACCCGCGCAATCCCCGCCAGAAACCCGGTCAGATAGCGTTGCCGCGCGCGGTCGGGGTCGCGCGCCAGTTCATGTGCCGCCCGCTCCAGATCGTCCTGCAAGGCCAGAAGGTCGGGCGCGGGCAGGGGCGTGCCCGCCTCGGCCCCCGGCAGATCCACCCGGTCGGGCAAAAACCGCGAGACCATCTCGCAAAAGGCGCGGTAGCCGGCCAAGGGTTTGTCCAAAAACCCATCCGCCCCCGCCGCCAGCGCCGATCCCCGCCCCGACGGCAGGCCGGACATGCCGATGATCGCCCCGGTGCGTGGCTGGGCCAGCACCAGTTCGCGGATCAACGCCTCTCCCCTGCCATCCGGCAGGCCCAGATCAATGATCGCCACATCGGGGCGATAGGTGCGCAGATGGGCGCGGGCGGTTTCCAGCGTTTCGGCGCGGCGCAGGCGGGCACCCGCGCGCTGCGCGATCAGGCGCAACGCCTCGCAGGCGTAACGGCTGTCTTCCACCGCCAGAATCGTCAGGCCCTGCAGGGGCAGCGGCATCTGGGCAAAGGTTGGAACCGGCCCGACCGGTACGGCAATGGCAGGACTGGGATATTCGGCGCGGGGCATCGGGGGGGAACCTGACGGAAAAGGGGCTGGCCCTGCCACCTTGACGCGCCAATCCCTAATGTCCGGTAAACGCCGCGGGATCGCGCGCAGCGCGCATCAGCCCTCGCCTCGACCGGCCTGCGACACGAACACCGCTTGCGCCGCCGCCCGCGCCTTCGCATAAGGGGCCAGCCCGGCCCAGTCTGGCGCAGCGGAGCCTTGCCATGATCGGACGCCTTAATCACGTCGCCATCGCCGTGCCCGATCTGGGGGCCGCCGCCGCGCAATACCGCGATACTTTGGGGGCGCTGGTGCGCCCGGCGCAGGACGAACCCGACCACGGCGTGACCGTGGTGTTCATCGACCTGCCCAACACCAAGATCGAACTGTTGGCGCCGCTTGGCCCATCCTCGCCCATCGCGGGGTTTCTTGAAAAGAATCCTTCAGGCGGGATCCATCACATCTGCTATGAGGTGGACGACATCCTTGCGGCGCGGGATCGGCTGCTTGCCAGCGGCGCGCGGGTGCTGGGCAATGGTCAGCCAAAGATTGGCGCGCATGGCAAACCGGTTCTGTTCCTGCATCCAAAGGATTTCACCGGTTGCCTGATCGAACTGGAACAAGCATGAAGGCCGAATCTTAACACGGATGAAGGAAATGGCATGACCATCACCGCCGCCATCGTCACCTTTGCCACCCTGTGGTTTCTGGTGTTGTTCTGCGTGCTGCCCGTGCAGTTCAAAAGTCAGGCCGAGGCCGGGGTGATTGAACCCGGCACCCCCGCCTCGGCCCCTGCCGACGCCCAGATCGGGCGCAAGGCGAAAATCACCACCGCCATCGCCTTTGTGCTGTTTGTCGGGGTCTATTGGCTGGTCGGATCAGGCATGATCACCCGGGAAAACATGGATGTGTTTCACATCCTGAACTGACGCACCGGCGGCACGGACCCTGGCCCTGATCTTGGCCCCGACCCGCCAGCGGTCCCCATCAACCGGTGGAACAGATGGGTAAAGGTCGCCACCCCCAGCACCGGAATGACAAGGTTCAGCACCGGAATGCTTAACGGGGCCGCCATCAGCGTGCCCGCGACCCAGACCTGCCAGCGGTACTGCTTGCGCATCGCCTTGGCCTGATCGGGTGGCAGGCGGCGCAGCGCCACCAGATTGAAATACTCCCGCCCCAGCAGCCAGCCATTGGCCGCCCAATAGATCGGGATGTACAAAGGCCCCAAGGTCAACGCGAGGATCAGCACGAAGTTCAACGCGATGAACAGGCCGGTGAAATTGACCAGATCGACCAGACCTGTGGCGAAACTGCGCGGGGTGACGGGGGGCAGGCCGGGATAAAACTCATCCTCGACCGCATCCGCGACATCCTCCAGAAAGATGCCGGAAAAGGCGGCGGCGGTGGGGATCATCAGGAACACCGACAGTCCAAGGATCAGGAAGATCGATCCGACGGACAACAGCGTGCCCAGCCCCTCGACCGGGCCGATCAGGAAAAGATTGACCGAATTGGGCGCAAAGGTCTGGATGATGACCAGAAGCAGGGCATAGACCGCGACCAGCAGCGCCAGCGCCAGAAGGACGCCCAGAAACACCACCCGGCGAAAGCGTTGATCGCCGATCTGCGACAGGGCGCGTCTGAAATCGGTGAAGATCACGGGGTTTCCCCATGCCGTGCCGCCGCGTCCAGCCCCCATTGCACCCGCCGCGCCAGATCGGGGCGGGGCCGGTCCGGGGCCGCCGGTCCCGGGGTGCCGATATGCACGATCCCGGCCACGGCGTCGCCCGGCCCACAACCAAAGGCCGCCCCGGCAAAGCCCGGATCATGCGCGGGCCAGCCGGTCAGCCAGTTGGCGCCCCAGCCCGAAGCGCTTGCCGCGTGCAGGATGTTCATGCACAGCGCCCCGGCGGACAGGATCTGTTCGGCCAGTGGCACCTTGTCCTGCACAACCGGCGCGGAAATCACCACCACTGCGCAGGCCCCCAGATCGAACTGCCCGCGACCCTTGGCAATCTTGTCGGCCTCCAGACCCAGCGCGCGCGCCCGCGCCTCGGCCAGATCGGCGAGGGCCGCCATATCGCCGCGCCCCAGCACGATCAGCCGCCAAGGCTCCAGCTTGCCATGATCGGGAACGCGCAGGGCGGTGGTCAGGATCGCCTCCAGCGCCGCGCGGTCCGGCGTCGGCCCGGCAAAAAACTTGGCGGGATGCGACCGGCGGTTGGCCAGAAAGGCCATGGCCTCAGTCAAGGGGGTGGGCATGGACAACATCTCGGACATCGGGCACTCCTTTGGCGCGACCTTGCCTGCTTTGCGCCCAAGGTCAAGACGCGCGCGCTGCCGCGCCGCCCCAACGCAGGCTGCAACGGACGCCGCCGACGGTGGCCAGATGCCCACCTCTATCGCCTTCAATGTGGTCCAAATATCCCCTGCTTCTTGCGACGCATCATCCGCCCCTCAGCCCGCGGACTTGCCCGCTTCCAGCCGATACGACCCTTCCGGCAGGTTCAGCGCCGCCGCCAGATCGCGCGATTGCTGCAAGGACAGGGTCAGGCGCAGGGGCTGATCGGTGATCGGATCATGCTGCTGCACCACGATGCAATCTTCAAAAATCTCAACTACGACATCCTCTTGCAGATAGGGCGCGCCCTCATCCACAAGGGTGATCACGGTGGCGTCGAATTCGTGTTCGATGGTAAACATAAGCGCAAGCCTAGTGCAGATCTACCGGGCTGAGGAGCGGAAAATGGGGCGCCACCCCGCCGCGCCGCCGCGCAATCCGCCTGCCAGCCCCGCCTGAGAGTCAGGCCGCTGAACCGCCGACCGCGATCACCATCGCGTGGGCGCCCTTGCTGCCACCGGCCCAGCCCTTATCCTGTACCCCATAACCCGAAAAGGAATGCACCCGGTGACATTCGCACGATTGACTTGGGCCCTTGTGCTGGTTGCCGCCCTGACCGGCTGCGCGCGGCTGCCCGGTCCGGCCCCGGTCACCGCCCCCAACCTTACCGCCGCCCTGACCCCCGTCATCCCCGCCCGCCTGCCGGTTGAAACCGCCGCGCGCAACTTTACCGAGGTGGTCGCCCGCATCGAACCCTTGGCCGAGGCGACCTGCCGCGAGGTGACCCCGACCCGCAACTGCGACTTTCAGATCGGAGTTGATATGACCCTGACCCAGCCGCCGAATGCCTATCAGACCACCGATGCCACTGGCCGCCCGCAGATCGTGTTCACCATCGCCCTGATCGCAGAGGCGCGCAATTCTGACGAGCTGGCCTTTGTTCTGGGCCATGAGGCCAGCCACCACATCCTTGGCCATCTGGACCAGACCCAGCAAGAGGCGCTGAACGGCGCGATTCTGGGGGGGATTCTGGCCTCGGTCACCGGGGCGGATGCGCAGGCGGTGGAACGGGCGCAGCAAATGGGGGCGCAGTTTGGCGCGCTGCGGTTTTCCAAATCGCACGAGCTGGAGGCGGACCAGCTTGGCACCCTGATCGCGGCCAGCGCGGGCTATGATCCGGTGCTGGGCGCGCAATTCTTTGCCCGCCTGCCCGATCCGGGCGAGGGGTTCCTGAACTCTCATCCCGCCAATGCCCAGCGGCAGGCGATCGTGGCCGAAACCTATGCGCAGATCCACGCGCAGTAGCGGGAGCGGGGGGCGCGCGGTGAATCGCTGATCCGGCGACGGGCAGAAGATCACGAATTTCTCCTGATCTGATCCAGATCAAAGACCCGCTTCACCAGAAACCCTAATCTTTGCCCGAATGCCCCACCGATGAGGCGCGGAATGTTTGGCTATCCTCAGGATCAGGTCGGATTTGACCATGCCCGCCGATTGGCGCGGCGGATGGGGGTGGATCTTGTGCGCGCGGTGCTGGACGGCTGGCTGCGGCCCGATGAACTGGCAGAACTGGTCGCCACCTGCCACAGCTGCACCACCGGGTTTCCCTGCGACCGGGCCGCGCAAACCGCGCCGCCTGCCTGCGCCAATGCGGCGGCGCTGCTGGCGCTGCGCGACCCCGGCTGATTTTCCCGAAGGCCACAACCGCCCCCCCTCCTGACGCCGCGTTTCGCGTGACTTCGCCCGTCCCCCCGGCCATTCTGACCCCAAACCGGAGGTTGCCCATGCCCTATCCCCATCTGCTGTCGCCCCTGACCCTTGGGGCGGTGACCCTGCCCAACCGGGTTCTGATGGGGTCCATGCATACCGGGCTGGAGGAGCGCGGCGACTGGCCGCGCGTGGCGGCGTTTTATGCGGCGCGGGCGCGGGGCGGGGTGGGGTTGATCGTGACCGGCGGCATGGCCCCGAACGATGAGGGCGGGGTTTATCCCGGTGCGGCGGGGCTTTACACCGATGCCGACATCGCCAACCACCGCCTTGTCACCGACGCCGTCCATGCCGAGGGTGGGCGCATCGCGATGCAGATCCTGCACGCGGGGCGCTATGCCTATGGTCCCAAATGCGTCGCCCCTTCGGCGCTGAAATCCCCGATCTCGCCCTTTGCGCCACAGGAACTGGACGAGGCGGGGATTGAAGCCCAGATCACCGCCATCGTCACCGCCGCCACCCGCGCGCAACAGGCGGGCTATGACGGGGTCGAGGTGATGGGGTCCGAAGGCTATTTCCTGAACCAGTTTCTGGCGCTGCAAACCAACCGCCGCACGGATCGCTGGGGTGGCAGTTATGAAAACCGGATGCGCCTGCCGGTGTCGGTGGTGGACCGCATCCGCGCGGCGGTCGGGCCCGATTTCATCCTGATCTACCGGATTTCGCTGATTGATCTGGTGCCGGGCGGATCGACCTGGCCCGAGGTCGTGCAACTGGCCAAAGCCATTGAATCCGCCGGGGCCAGTCTGTTGAACACCGGCATCGGCTGGCACGAGGCGCGGGTGCCGACCATCGCCACATCCGTGCCGCGCGCGGCCTTTACATGGCTGACAGCACGGCTGCGCGGTGAAGTGACGATCCCGGTCATCACATCAAACCGCATCAACACGCCCGAAGTGGCCGAGGGGATTCTGGCGGCGGGGCAGGCCGATATGGTGTCGATGGCGCGACCCTTTCTGGCCGATCCCGATTTCGTCGCCAAGGCGGCGACGGGGCAGGCGGCGCGGATCGCGCCCTGTATAGCCTGCAATCAGGCCTGTCTGGACCATACCTTTTCCGGCAAGCTGACCTCGTGCCTTGTCAATCCGCGCGCCTGTCATGAATTGGACCTGCCCGCCACCCGCACCGCGCAGCCGCGCCGCGTCGCGGTGGTGGGGGCCGGT
>JANNBI010000463.1:0-1898 GCA_031385345.1 Paracoccaceae bacterium
CGCGCAGATCCGCTTCGGAGCGTTGGTTGTCGGCTTCGGCCGCCGCAGCCTCTTCGGTGCCGGTGGTGTTGGGATCAACCATCGGCTGATTGACGACGATGTCCGGCATCACGCCCAGCGACTGAATGGACCGTCCCGACGGCGTGTAATAGCGCGCCGTGGTCAGCCGCATCGCGCCCTGACCGCGGATCGGGATCAGAGTCTGAACCGAGCCTTTGCCAAAGCTTTTCGTGCCGACGACAATCGCGCGACGGTGATCCTGCAAGGCCCCCGCCACGATTTCCGAAGCCGAGGCCGAGCCGCCGTTGATCAGCATCACCACAGGCTTGCCCATCGCCAGATCGCCCGGTTCGGCGTTGAACCGTTCGTCATCCTGGGTGTTGCGGCCACGGGTCGACACAATCTCTCCTTTTTCAAGGAAGGCGTCGGCCACCGCGATGCCCTGATTCAGCAGGCCGCCGGGGTTGTTGCGCAGGTCCAGCACAAAGCCGGACACCTTGTCCATGCCGCCGACTTCTGCGACCGCCTTGGCAAGTTCGGTTTCCAGACCCGGATAGGTTTGTTCCGAGAAGGTGGTGATGCGCAGAACGACCGTGGTACCGATCACCCGGCTTTTTACGGCGGTCAGTTTGATGGTGTCGCGGATGATCGACACGTCAAAGGGTTCTTCGACCCCGGTGCGGACGATGGTGATGATGATCTCGCTGCCGATGGGGCCGCGCATCATCGCGACCGCTTCGTCCAGCGTCAGGCCCATGACGGAATCGCCGTTGACTTGGGTGATGTAATCGCCGGCCATGATCCCGGCTTCGGCTGCGGGTGTGCCGTCCATCGGCGAGACGACCTTGACCACGCCTTCTTCTTGCGTGACCTCGATCCCCAGACCGCCAAATTCGCCCTTGGTCTGCACCTGCATATCGCCAAAGGCATCGTCGGACATATAGCTGGAATGCGGGTCAAGCGAGGTCAGCATGCCATTGATCGCAGCTTCGATCAGTTCCTGACTGTCAGCCTCTTCGACATACTGGCTGCGGATGCGTTCGAACACATCCCCGAACAGATCAAGCTGTTCATAGACCGTCGTGGTCGGTTCTTCGGCCAACATCGGTCCTGCGACCTGCGTGGTCAGAAGAGCGCCTGCCAGGGTGCCACCCAAAGCGGCAATCGCGAATTTTTTCATGCTCGTCTTACTCTCCTGTCACCGCGAACCAGTCGCGGGGGTCTACCGGTTGGGTGCCCTGTCTAAGTTCCAAATAAAGCGTTTCCGTCTGGCTTGCACCAGAGGCATTTCCCGATGGCGTCAAAATGCTGGCCGTTGTCACATCCCCCGACCCGTCCACCGCGCCGCCGCCCATCACGCCCAAGGGATCATCAAGCGTCACAATGTCACCTACCGCTCCGTAGACCTGATCTAACCCAGCCAAAATCAAAAGATAGCCGTCACCGGGTTCAAGGATCATCACGTTTCCGTAGTCCAGCAAGGGCCCGACATAGCGGATCGTGCCGCCCCAAGGGGCCGTGACCAGCGCCAAGGGCCGGGTGGCCAGCGTCAGGCCGGGGCGGGTGACGCCACGGGCGTCGGTTTCGCCGGGGGTCAGGATCACGCGGCCAAAGGCGGGCAGGGTCAACTGGCCCTGCGCTTCGGCAAAGCCGGTGGTCTGGCTGTCGTCAAGGTTCAGCCCCTCGGCAAAGGCTTGCAGCGTGTCGGCGCTTTCCAGCAGACCTTTCAGCACCTCGGGATCCTCGGTGAAGTTTTTCGGCAGGTCGGTGCGGTCCGAGATGGCCTGCGACAGGGCTGACCGCGCCGCCGTCGCCTTTTCCAGCCCGGTTTGCAGGGTCTGCCCGGCCGCCAGCTGCAAATCACGCAGGTCGCGCAATTCGGTCAGATCGGCGGTGAC
>JANNBI010000483.1:0-4352 GCA_031385345.1 Paracoccaceae bacterium
AACGTCCCGTCCGGCGCGTGATAGATCGCATAGGTCTGCCCGGCATGGTCAAACCGGATCAGATCCTCGGCGTCGATGTCATCGGGGCTGCAGGCGTCGATCCAAGGCATCTCAGGCTCCGTCTCTGGCGATTTCAAGGTCGTGAAATTCGTCGCGGTAAGGCCGCGCCGTGGCGGGCAGATCTTTGCGCGCATAGTGGCTGGGATCGCGGCGCTGGCGCAGCAGGGCGCGCGTCATCTCGACATAGGCGGCAAAGATCGACGGGTTGGGCGCGGGCAGATCATGCTTGATCACCTCATGCAGGCGGGGCAGCGCGTGGTAGGGCACCATCGGGAACATGTGATGTTCGACATGGTAATTCATGTTCCAATAGATCCAGCGGCTGATCGGATTCATGTAGACGGTGCGCGAATTCAGGCGGTGATCGACGACATCTTCGGCCAACCCGCCATGCTGGATCAGCCCGGTCATATACATGTGCCAGCAGCCATAGACCCGCGGCCCGCCGATCAGCATCAGCGGCAGAAAGGATTGCAAGCCAATCGCCAGCAGCAACGTTACCGCGTAAATCGCGATATGGATGCGCGCCCAGAACAACGCCTTGGGGCGCTCTGATTCAGGGATATAGGTCTTTTCGCCCTCGTTCAGGCCCCTCACGGCATGGCGCAACAACGTGCGCAGGTCGTAAAAGATGAACGGGATGCCGATGAAATTCAGCGCCGCCATCACGATACGCGGCGGGCGCATGAACCCGATCTCAGGGTCAAGGCCGACGATGATGGTGTTGGTGTGGTGGCGCGCATGGCTCCACCGCCATGTGACCGGGTTGCGCATCACCATGAAGCTGGCGATCTGGTACACCGCGTCGTTCATCCAAGGCGTCTTGAAGGCGGTGCCATGCCCGGCCTCGTGCCAGCGGCTGTCGCAGGCCGATCCGTACAACACGCCGTACACAAAGAAGAATGGCACGCAGGCCCATGATCCCCAAAGGCTGGCCCCGATCGCCCCGGTCAGCACCAAAAGCCCCAGCCAGATCACCGTGTCGCGGATCGCCGGACCGTCGCTGCGCTGCATCAGCTCTTTCATCTGCTTGCGCGGCACCTCCGAATGATACCATTCCGCCGAGGCCAACCCGACCTCGATCGCCTGCTGGCGGCTTTGCCCGGTCAGGGTGTAATCGCGCGGCGGATAGCTGGGGGCAAAGATCGTCATATCTGGTCCTTCGTCTGTGGCTTAGCGCCCGGTCAGGGGCGGAAACTGGCCCGAAAGCGGGGGGAAATCATCGGCGGGCTGCGGGCCAGCGGCGCGGATGGCGGCTTCGGACCGCGCGATGGCCGCGGCCCCGTCCAACACGGTAAAGCGCGCCTGATAGTGGCGGCTTTCCTGCGGACCCAGCCAGATCATCTCGCCCCGGTCGCGCGCCGCCTGATTGCCCAGCACATGATGGGTCGAAGGTTCGATCCCCATCACATAGGCGCCGGACTGGAAATATTGCCACTGATAGGCGCAGGGCATCTGATCCTTGCGCGTCACCACTTCGATCCCCAGCCCCAAGGCATCGTTGACCAGCGCCACCGCCACCTCACCCCCCGTATCCGCCGCCATCTCATGCTGCCAGACCTGTTCGACAAAGCCGTTTATCGGCCCCGGCGCGGTCTGATAGCCGGTGTCCTGCGCGCGGTAGCGGTCGGCATGGGCGGCCCAGATCACATCGCGGATCGGCGCCAGATAGCGGCTGCCCGCGTCCAGCACCGGATGGCCGATGTTGACATGGTAGAACATCATATGCGGCGTTGTCAGAAAGCCCGCATTGACCACCCGGTCGGTTAGCCGGATCTCGTCGCCGCCAAGATCGGCCTCGATCCGGCGGATCAGATGCAGCGCCTCGCCAAAGACCGTGGCCTGCACCACAACCCCCTCGGCCCACAGGATGCAGCGCTCGCCCTCCCACCGCTCACCATAGCCGGTCAGGCGCGCCGGGATCGTGCTGATCCGGCCATGCAGCCCATGCCGCGTGGTCTTGTGGCCGGGGTAGTTATAGCTGTCGGTCGCCACCGTTTCCGGTCCCAGAATGTGATCCAAGCCGCAGGTCACCAGAAACCCCGAAAAGCTGCGCGCCCAGGAATAGCCGCCCTCACCCTCGGGGTCATGCAGACCCGGCGCACGAAACCCGGCGGGCGAATGCCAGCCAATCGCGCGGCCCTTGTGGTCCACCTCGGCAATATCCATCGCCCGGTCCACCAGCACGGTGAACCGCAACCCCGACCCGGTGCGAAATTCCAGCATCCGCAGCCCGCGTTCCAACCCGTCGCCCAGCGTCATCAACCGCACACCGGCAAACTGGCCCAGCGCGCCGGCATGGGCCGCCACCTGTCCGCGTGTCATGGATTTTCCGTAAAGCAGCGCCAAGGGATCGCCTCCTGCTGGAAGGGGGCGGCACCTGTGGCGCCGCCCCGATGTTCAAAGTCGGCTTCGATCAAAGACCATGCGCGCTGAATTTACCATCCATGAACGCCTTTGACCGCGGCACATCCGTCTCGTCCAGATGTTCCACGATCATCGGGATATTGGGATGCTTTTTCGCCAGCAATTGCAGGTAAAGATCATAGTTCAGCGACCCGGTTCCCGGCGCGTTCAACACGATTTCCCCAACCCCCCGAAAGGTATGCGAGGCCAGCGCATCATCGTCCCCGATATCCGCATGCTTTTCGGATTTGTCATCGCCCGCCCGCGCCACATCCTTGGCATGGGCGATCATGATCTTGTCGGACAGGGTGTCAAAGACCTGATGCAGGATCTTGTCCATGGCGTCGATGTTGTGCGACTCGTAGTAATTGGTCGGGTCCATCAGCAGGCCCAGACCGGGATGATCGACCTGCGCGAACATCTTGACGGTTTCCTCGACGCTGCCAACGACGTTGTTCACATAGGTTTCCAACAGAAACATCGACCCGTGATCATAGGCCACCTGCGACAGTTCCGCGATGATCTTGCGGCAGGCTTCAAACCCCTCTTCGGTCTTGTTTTTCGGGTCCGACATCCATTCGGATTCGGTGTTATAGGTGCCAGTTTCCGAAATCACGTAAGGAGAGCCCAAGGCACGCGCGTTACGGATGATATCCTTCAACCGGTCAACATTGGCTTTTCGGTGGGCCATGTCGGGATGGATGATGTTGGTATAGCCCGACACACAGCTGATCGGCAGATCATGCGCGCGAAAGGTGTCGCGCACCTTTTTGCAATTGGCCGCCGTCAGATTTCCATGGCTTAGGTCGATATCCTTGAAATGCAGGTCCAGTTGCACGGTGTTAAAGCCGTGACCGCGAATCTTTTTGGCCGTTTCTTCCAGACCATAGGGGAAATACCCCGTAAAAATCCCAAGTTGCATCATGATGCTGTTCCTCCCTTACTGCGTTGAAATTTCTGACAGTTTTACCGTGCGCCCCTCGGCTATCGACAGATAACCGGCCTCGATCAGCGCCACGGTGTTCACATTGTCGGCCACCGACAGCGCGGGCGGCGTGCCGCTGGCCAGCGCGTATTGCAATTGCTCCATCACGCCGATGAACGCCTGCGGAAACCACATGCTGTCCCATGTCGGCGTGACCCATTTGCCGCCAGTGGTCTTTTGCGAGGCATAGGTCAGCGTGCTGGCTGTGCCGGTGGGCCAGCCGATGGTGCCGCGCGCCACCCCATGCGTGCCTTCGACGCGAAAGCTGATGTGCTGGTCATTGTCATAACCTGTCGCGCGCGGACCCGACCATACATCCTCCAGACTGACGGCCAGAACGCCCGAGGGAAACCGCAACGTCGAGACGGTGATACCGTCGGTATGGTCAAACTGGGTGCGCGGGTCGCGGCGGGTCTGGGTGGTGATCTCGGTCGGATCGCCAAACAGGAAACGCAGCACATCCAGATGATGCACCGACATATTGGCCAGCGTCAGGCGGTCGTAATCGGCCAGAAAGCCCTGCCAATGCGGGATGGCATGCATGTCGATCTGGGCAAAGACGATGTCCCCCAGATCGCCCCGGTCAAGGATCTGCTTCAAGACCCGCATTGACTGGTCATAGCGCATGTTCTGGTTGACGCTCAGGATCTTGCCCGCCGCCTTGGCCGCCTCGCGCAATGCAATCGCATCGGCCAGCGTCAGGGCCAGCGGTTTTTGCGCCAGAATTGCCTTGATATGCGGCTGTTTCAGCGCCGCAAGGATCAGTGCCGGTTGCAGATCAGGCGGATAGGCGATGTCCAGCACGCTGATTGCTGGGTCGGCCATCAGATCCTGCGGCGTGGCATGAACCACCGGAATGCCCCAGCGTTTGGCGACCTCGGCGGCTTTGGACGGGGTGCGG
>JANNBI010000498.1:0-1628 GCA_031385345.1 Paracoccaceae bacterium
TTCTGACCCTTGCAGAGAATGACCGTCGTATTCTCCGCATATGGTACGGCGATCGATCATCGTACGCTCAGAAGTGTGAAGGTGACCACATCGCGTGCCGGCCAAAAGATGGGCGACGTCACCGCGACAGACATGATGGCCGGAGCGCTGACCGACCCCTTCGGCAATGGCCACATGGGGATCACCGCGGAAAATGTGGCGGCGCGGGACCAGATCGACCGCGCCACCCAGGACGCATTTGCGCTTGAGCCGCACCGAGTGCGGCACGGGCGATTGCAGAGGGGTGGTTTGCCAGCCAGATCCTGCCGTTCATGGTCCGCAAGGGCCGCGAAGAAGTGCGCTTCGAAACCGACGAACATGTCCGCCCCGATGTGACCGAAGCCGACCTCGCCAAACTGCGCCCGGCCTTCCGCAAGGACGGCACTGTCACGGCGGGCAACGCCAGCCGGATCAACGACGGTGCCGGGGCATTGGTGCTGATGGAGGCCGAAACCGCTAGAGCGCGCGGTGCGACGGTTTTGGCCCGGATCGTGGCCTATGGACTTGGCGGCGTTGCGCCTGATGTCATGGGTCTGGGTCCGGTTCCAGCCGTTCGGCAGGCACTGGCACGGGCGGGGCTGACCGTCGCCGATCTTGACGTGATCGAATCGAATGAGGCTTTTGCCGCGCAGGCCTGCGCGGTCAGCCGCGCGCTTGGTCTGCCCGCAGACCGGGTGAACCCGAACGGTGGTGCCGTCGCACTGGGGCATCCGATCGGCGCATCGGGAGCGATCATCCTGATCAAACTGGTCCACGAACTGGCCCGGACCGGCGGCCGCTATGGCCTTGCAACCATGTGCATTGGAGGGGGTCAGGGAATCGCCGTTGTGGTTGAACTTAGCTAAATAGCAAAAACTCACCCTAGCCAGCGACAGCTTGGCCCGAAGCATCGAAAAGATGGTAGTGTTGTGCTTTGGGTGCGACCGACAACGTTGTGCCTGCTGCGACCTCTGCAGTGCCCGGTAAGCGAACGGTCATCAATTCTTCGTCCCCGATATCGAGGTAAATGAAGCTGTCGGCACCGAGGCTCTCTGAATGGACCGCCACACCCGTCCAGGTGCCACCTTCGCCGCCGACGATTTCCAGATGTTCGGGCCGGACGCCCACGTGAGGCGCCGGGTAAGCCGTCGCCTTGGCGCCCGACAGGATGTTCATCTTCGGCGACCCGATGAACTGCGCCACGAACAGTGATTTCGGCGTGTTGTAGAGCTCCATCGGCGTGCCGATCTGTTGGATCTCGCCATCCTTGAGAACGACGATGCGGTCGGCCATTGTCATCGCCTCGACCTGATCATGGGTGACGTAAATCATTGTGGTGTCGGGGAGCGCACCGCTGAGGCGCGAGATTTCGATGCGCATTTTCAGCCGCAGCGCCGCGTCGAGGTTCGACAGCGGTTCGTCGAACAGGAACACTTTCGGATTGCGCACAATGGCGCGCCCGATGGCGACGCGCTGGCGCTGGCCGCCCGACAGATCCTTTGGCTTGCGCGCCAGGTAGGGTTCCAGATGCAGCGTCTCGGCTGCCGCGGCCACGGCAGCGTCGCGCTCGGCTTTAGGCATCTTGGCGATGCGCAGCGCGTAGGCCATGT
>JANNBI010000514.1:0-2587 GCA_031385345.1 Paracoccaceae bacterium
CCTGCGTTCGGATCACCGGGGTCGCCCTTGATGATGGCATAGTTGCCCTCGGGCTTGGCTGCAAAGACGTTTTCGGCAATGATACGGCCCACGCCGACGTTGTCGAAGGTCAGATAGAAGGTGCGTGCATCCTCGATCAGACGGTCATAACCGACAACCGGAATGCCTTCGGCAGCGGCTTTCTCGATGGCCGGCCCGATGGCGTCCTTGTCCCATGCGTTGATGATCAAAGCGTTCACGCCTTGGGCGATCAACGCGTCAACATCGCTGAGTTGCTTTTCCGACGACGACTGGGCGTCAGCGGAAACATAGGTGTTGCCTGCCGCTTCGATCGCAGCAACCATTGCAGCTTCGTCGATTTTCCAACGCTCTTCCTGAAAGCTGGCCCACGAAACGCCAATTTTCATGCCTTCGGCCGACGCAGCGGACGAAACGGCGGTCGCTGCGAGCAGCGCAGCGAGCAAGGTCTTTTTCATATAGTCCTCCCAATGACTATGGCCCCTGTTAAAGGCCGGCCCGACGGATTCGCCGGTGCCCGGTAACTTTGCCGCTGAATATTTCGGTTGTCAAATTTATAAATGCAAATCATGCTCCATTTTTGATCTACATCTCGGGATTTTGCTGCGTTGCAGCATGAATTTCGGCCAAAACCAGTGTGGAAGCCTATGTTTAGTTCGGACGCTGAAAATATTAGCGCCTCAGGCTCCGGGGCCTATGTCCGCCTTTTGGGCGATACGCAGGGCTGTGGCCCCTTGGTGCCGCCCCTGTCCGAAGAGGCGCGGCCTTTGCGGTTGCAGATCTTTGAACGCATCCGGGCGGCGGGCCGGACCCCGCGCGTGCAACTGGCCCGCGATCTGTCTATCAGCCCGGCCACCGTGACCATGCTGACCTCGGAACTGATCGAGGGCGGCTTTGTCGAAGAGGTATCCGACAAGCGCGAAACCGAAACTTCCCGCGGGCGTCCGGCGGTGGCTTTGGGGGTGCGCGGGGCGGCCTGTCATGTCGCCGGGATCAAACTGTCGGACCGGCAGCACATGGCGGTGATCGTTGATTTCGCCGGAAATCTGTTGGCGGATGAAGCGGTGTCGCGCCAACCCGGCGCCATGACGCTCGAGGCGCTGACCGACGCGACGCAGAAGCTGTTGCTGCGGGTCTGCACCAAGGCCGGCCTGTCGCCCAAGGATCTGTCGGCGGTGGGCATCGGTGTGCCGGGGTTCGTGAACTCGGCCCTTGGCATCGCGCATTGGTCCCCGATCCTGACCCAGCGTGAGGCGCCCCTGCAAACCGCCCTGTCCGCCCGTCTGGGCCTGCCGGTCTTTGTGGATAATGACGCCAATCTGGTGACGCTTGCCGAATTATGGTTCGGCGCCGGGCGCAATCTGTCGGATTTCGCCGTGGTGACCATCGAACACGGGGTTGGCATGGGTCTGGTGCTGAACCATCGGCTGTATCGCGGATCGCGCGGTGTCGGTCTGGAATTGGGCCATACCAAGGTGCAACTGGACGGCGCACTTTGCCGCTGCGGTCAGCGTGGCTGCCTAGAGGCTTACGTGGCCGACTATGCCCTTGTGCGTGAGGCGACGACAGCCCTGAACTGGACCACGCGCGAATTGCAATCGGTCAATTCGGTGCTGGAAAGCCTGTACGAACAGGCCAAGGCGGGCAATCAGGCGGCACAGTCGATCTTTCAACGCGCCGGGCGCTATCTGGCGCTGGGGCTGGCCAATGTCGTCAACCTGTTTGATCCCGAACTGATCATCCTGTCAGGCGAAAGGATGCGCTTTGACTATCTGTATTCCGGTCAGCACCTGCTGGAAATGACCACACAATCCCTGACCGCCAACCGCCCGGCACCGCGCGTTGCCGTCCATGCTTGGGGCGATCTTCTGTGGGCGCATGGGGCCGCGGCCCTTGCGCTGTCGGTGGTCACGCAGCACCGCTTTGGCGTCACCCAAGTGCAGGCGGCCGAATAGGGGCAGGCTTTCACCCGCCCCCTGCCGTCACACCAATTTGCCGTGGCAATGCTTGAACTTTTCGCCCGACCCGCAGGGGCAGGCGTCATTGCGCGCCAGATTGCCCCATGTCGTGGGATCCTCGGCATTGAACCCGGCCAGCGCAGGTGCCGCCGTCACCGGTGCCGCAGCTGCCACTTCAACCGGCGCTTCTGCCGCCGCCGCAACCGGAGCCGCCCCAGCCGCCGCCTGCGCCGCCGCCTGTTGCTGCGCCAGATACTGCGCCACCATCTGCTTTTGCTGTTCTTCCGACAAAGGCTGAATCCGGCACAGATCCTGCGTCACCTTCTGGCGCAACGAATTCAGCATCGATTCGAACAGCGTGAAGCTTTCGGATTTATACTCGTTCAACGGATCGCGCTGCGCGTAGCCGCGAAAGCCCACGACCGACCGCAAATGCTCCAGCCGCAGCAGATGTTCGCGCCATTTGGCGTCAATCGTCTGCAACAGCAGCGATTTTTCAAAGCTGCGCATCGTGGCATCGCCAAAGGCCTGAACCTTCAAATCCATCGCCTTGTCGGATTCTTCGATGATCCGCGCGCGCATCACGTCCTGATCCACGCCCTCTTCGGCGG
>JANNBI010000517.1:0-10918 GCA_031385345.1 Paracoccaceae bacterium
GCGGCTTGGGGAATGACACGCTGAACGGCGGGTCGGGCAATGACACCATGATCGGTGGCGCGGGCGACGATGTGTATTCGTTCAACGCAATCGGGGATGTAATCACCGAGGGCGCGAATGCGGGAGTTGATCGGGTCGAAGCATCCGCAGGAACTATCGCTGGCAGCTCGAGTGAGATTGAGCGCTATGTCCTAAGTGCAGATATCGAAAATCTGACACTCACTGGCAACAAAGACATCGGCGGTGTTGGCAATGCGAGCAACAACATTCTGATCGGAAACGACGGCTCGGGTAACACTTTTTCCGACTACGGGGCTAACTTGCTTCAAGGTCTAGCCGGCAATGACACGATCATCGGCAATGAAGGCAACGACACTCTGGATGGCGGCACCGGCAACGATTCGATGACCGGCGGGCTGGGTGCGGATCTTTATCTGGTGGATGCCGCAGGCGATATGGTGGTCGAAGACTCTGGTGAAGGGTTGGATCTGGTTCAGGCCTCTATCAGCTATACCCTTGTGACCTTTACCGAAAATCTGCTTCTCACCGGTTCTGCCGCGATCAACGGCACCGGCAATGACTATGACAACGTTCTGACCGGCAACACCGGCGCGAACATTCTGACCGGCGGTCTTGGCGACGACTCGCTGTACGGCGGCACAGGCAACGACACCCTGATCGGGGATACTGGTTCGGACTATCTGGAAGGCGGCACCGGCAACGACCGCTACGAAATTCAGGCCGACGATACCATCCGCGAACTGGCCTCGGCTGGCACCGACACCGTTCTGATCTCGGACAATTACGTGCTGGGCCAAGAGCTGGAGCATCTGACCCTGACCGGCAGCGGCAATTATTCCGCCCGGGGCAACTCGGTTGCGAATATCATCACCGGCAACGGCGGCAACAACCTGCTGGAAGGCAACGGCGGCGCGGACACGCTGTACGGCGGCCTTGGCAACGACACACTTGACGGGATGAGCAGCGGCGACAGCATGATCGGCGGTCTGGGCAATGACCTGTACATCGTTGACAGCACCAGCGACCGGATCGCGGAACTGGCAAGCGAAGGCGTCGATTCTGTCACCAGCCTGATCACCTTTGTTTTGGGTGACAATCTGGAAAACCTGACGATCAACACCGCAGGCAACGTCAACGGCACCGGCAACACGCTGAACAACATCATCCTTGGCGCTGCCGGGGTGAACAAGCTGTACGGCATGGACGGTGCGGACAGCCTTTATGGCGGTGACGGCGGCGATACGATGGACGGCGGCACCGGCGCGGACCTTATGGACGGCGGCGATGGCAGCGACATCTACTTTGTCGATGCGTCTGGCGATGTGATTGTCGAGGCGGCGGACGGCGGGACCGATACGGTCCAAAGCTCCATCACTTTTACCTTGGCGGAGGGGCTGGAAAAACTGATCCTGACCGGCACCAATGGCACCAACGGCTTCGGCAACAGCACCAGCAACACCATCACCGGCAACATTGGCAACAACGCGCTCTATGGCGGTGGGATGGATGACACCCTGTCGGGCGATGCGGGCAATGACATTCTGGACGGCGGCACGGGCAACGATTCAATGAAGGGCGGTCTCGGAGACGACACCTATTTCGTCGATGCCACCACCGACCGGATTGCCGAAAGTCTGGACAGCGGCAATGATCTGGTCAGCACCACGGCCACCTATACCCTTGGCTCGAACATCGAACACCTCACGATGACCGGCTCGGCCGATATCAACGGCACCGGAAATTCCAGCGCCAACATCATGATCGGCAACGGTGGTGCGAATTACCTGACGGGTCTGACCGGCGATGACACACTGACCGGCAACGGCGGCGCAGACACGCTGGACGGCGGCACGGGCAATGACCTGATGACCGGCGGCGGCGGTGCGGACAGCTACTACATCGATATCATCAGCGATATCATCGTCGAGGCCGCCTCGGCCGGCAGCGATACGATCATCACCACCCTGGCCTATACTTTGGGTGCGAACCTTGAAAACCTGACCCTGACCGGCACGACGGCTGTGGCCGCCACCGGGAACGAGCTGAACAATGTCATTACCGGCAATTCGGGCAACAACACGTTGTCCGGTCTGGACGGCAATGACAAAATGAACAGCGGCTCCGGGTCGGACATCATGACCGGCGGCGAAGGGGCGGATCATTTCATCTTTTCGGCCGTCACCTCGGGCACCGATACGATCAAGGACTTCAACGATGTCTTTTCCGGCGCGGATGAGGGCGATAAACTGGTGTTCCAGAACCTGCTGTTGGGCACCTTCGTCTATGTCGGGTCCGGGGCCTTCACTGGCGGGCGCGACAATTCCGAAGCCCGGATGATTTCCGGCGCCATCCAGATGGACACCAACGGCGACGGTAATGTGGACTTCACCATCAAGATCGACGGGTTGACCTCGGCGTCCGAAATCTCGACCTCGGACTTCTTGTTCCAATAACCAGCACCAAAGCGTTCCACGATCAGGCCGGACCCGCAAAGGTCCGGCCTTTTCAATTGCCTGAGCGACAGTGTTTCAGATCGGCGGGTTGGACTGGTCCGCCATGACCGAAGGCCAAATCCGGGCCACGCGGAGTGGTCCACTGCACCCAAGGCAAAATTTCTTCTGGTTGGGGGGATAGCATTTCCGGTCGCCACACCCCGCCACCGGCGCCCAGAAAGCCCACGGCCAAAACCAGCCGCCTTCCCCGCATCGTGGCTGCATCGTGGGAACCGTTTCGCCGTCTGATTGTTTCCAAGGCACACACAACGCAAAGGAAACAAAATGGCCCGTCCCTTGAATACGATCGTTATTCCGGCAGCCGGCCAGGGCACCAGACTGATGCGCACCACGCGCGTCACGGCCAAGGAAATGCTGCCGGTCTATGACGCCCCGATGCTGCAATTTGCCATGGATGAGGCCACAGCCTCTGGCGTAAAACGCGTGGTGATCGTCATCAGCGCCAACAAACTGGCGATCCGCGACTATCTGGCACATCAGGGGGCGGTGCAGCACTCCGACAGCCAAAGCTTGCATTTGTCGGGCGGGACAGAGGTGGTCTTTGCCTATCAGGATGCGCCCTTAGGACTTGGTCACGCGATTTTCTGCGCCAGACCCCATATGCTGCCCGGTCCGTTCGGGGTGATCCTGCCCGATGATGTGATCCTTGGCGTGCCTTGTCTGGCCGAAATGACCAATGCCTATCCCGGCGGTCACATGGTGGCGGCGATGACGGTTCCGGCCGAGGAAACCTCTCGCTATGGAATCTTCCGCCAGTTCGACGGCACCACCGGATCGCTGATTGCTGTGGCGGGAATGGTGGAAAAGCCGAAACTTGGCACCGCGCCGTCGCGGCTGGCGGCGGTCGGGCGCTATATCCTTGATCCGTCGATTTTCGACACGCTGGATCAGACCAAGATCGGGGTTGGCGGCGAAATGCAACTGACCGACGCCATCAACGACGATGCGCAGCGGCTGCCCCTGACGGCCTTCCGATTTTCCGGACGCCGTTTTGATTGCGGAAATCTGGATGGCTTGCTGGAGGCTTCTAACGCCCGTCAAGCGCAGCTGCGGCGCCGTGCAGAAAAATTGACCCGCCTGCCCGCCCTGAACGGTTTCAGCGCCCGGCCGGCGGTTCAGGACAGCCAGCAAACGCGGGCCTGAAAACCGCGGTCTAAACAGTCGCCAACCCGTCCCGCTGCCGGCATCAGGCGGCGGGACCAGCGGTCGCTGCTTCGGCAAGCGCGCCATGAAAGGACAACCGATGAACTGGGATCAAATCGAACAGAAATGGGCCGCGATGGCGCGCCGGGTGCGGTCGGACTTGCCGCCAGATCGGGCGGGTGGCGGCGATGAAGACCCGCCGGTTATCCCGCCGGGCGATCTGCCCGCCCCGCCGCCGCCCAAGGCTGAAGCGGCGACCGCCGGGTGAATTTTCGCGAGGCCCTTTCCGGCTGGCCCCTGACCCGTCTGAAAGGGTCGGTCTGGGCCGACCTAACGCCGATCCGGTCCGAACTCTTCGGCATCGACCGGCTTGAACATCACGCCCTCAGTCTGGCCGCCGCCCAAACCGTGACCGAAGGCCGCCCCTTTCGGGTGCCCAGCCTGCTTGGCCGGGTGAAAGACAATGCCAAGGTGCTGCTGGCTGCCTACCGATCCGGCTCTCAATCGTTGGACGCAGGGCAGGCTGTAACGCCCGCCGCCGAATGGTTGCTGGATAATTTCCACATCGTCGAACAGCAATTGCGCCAGATCGAAGACGATCTTCCCCCCAGCTATTACCGCCACCTGCCCAAACTTTCCGACGGGGCCTTTGCCGGTTATCCGCGCGTTCTGGGTCTGGCCTGGGCCTATGTCGCCCATACCGACAGCCTGCTGTCAGTTGCCACCCTGTTGCGATTTGTCCAAGCTTATCAGACCGTTCAGCCCCTGACGATTGGTGAACTTTGGGCGGTTGCGATCACCTTGCGCATCGTGCTGATCGAAAACATGCGCCGTCTTGCGGTGCAGATCACCGAGGCGCAGCGGCTGCGTCTTGCCGCCGATGATCTGGTCGATGCGGTTCTGTCCGCCAACGCCGGAGGCTCGGCTCACGCCATCCTGAATGGGGTCGGCGCGGTGGCCTTGCCCGAAATCATGGCGGCGCAGGTGGCAAAGCGGCTGCGCGGCATGGACCCGGCAGAAACCCCCTTGGCCGGCTGGTTTGACGACCGGCTGCGCCAAATGGATATGACGATCGAAACCGTGGTGGCCAATGGGCAGGCGCGTCAGGGGGCCGCGAATGTCACCATGCGCAACATTGTCACCTCGATGCGGCGGATTTCCGAAGGTGACTGGGCCGAGTTCTTCGAATCCGCCAGCCTTATCGAGGCGCGTCTTCGAACCTCTGCCGGCTATGCCGAGATGGATTTTGCCACCCGAAACAGCTACCGCACCGCCATCGAAGATCTGGCGCGCCATTCCAGCCATGACGAGGCCGGGGTGACAGAGGCCGCCCTGTCCGCGGCGCAGGCCGGACCGACATTGGCAACCCGTGACGCAGGCTTCGCCCTGATCGGGGCCGGGCGATCCGCGCTGCAACATGGCCTGCGCTATGCCCCGCCCTTGCGCCAGCGCTTTGGCCAGTTTCTGCTGGGTCTGGGTCTGCCCTTCTACTTGGGCTCTATCGCCCTGACGTCGGGGCTGGTTCTGGGCCTGAATCTTTGGCTCACCGGGGGCTGGACCTTTGCCCTGGCCCTGACCGGCCTCTGGCTGGCGGTTGAAGGCGGCGCTTCGATTGTCAATCTGGTGATCACCCGGATGGTTGCCCCAAAACCCCTGCCCGGTCTGGCCCTGAAAGACGGAATTCCGGCCCAGCATCGCACCTTGGTCGCGGTGCCGGTTCTTTTGACCAGCGCCGATGATCTGGACGAGCAGATCCGGCGGCTTGAAGTCCACTACCTGTCCAACATCGGCGGCGCGGTACATTACGCGCTGCTGTCGGACGGCCCGGACGCGGCAACGGCAAGCACCGCCTTTGACGATGCCCTGATCACCGCCGCGCAGACCGCCATCGCGCAGTTGAACACCACTTACCCCGCGCCAGACGGCGACCGCTTTCTGTTTCTGCACCGCCAGCGGTACTGGAACCTGGCCGAAGGCGTCTGGATGGGGTGGGAGCGCAAACGCGGTAAACTGGTGGAGTTGAACCGGCTGTTGCGCGGCGCGACCGACACCAGCTTTCTGCCCGGCCCCGTGGTGCCACCTGATGTGCGCTATGTGATCACGCTGGACGCCGACACCCGCATCCTGCGCGACACGGTGCGTCGTTTGATCGGGAAAATGGCACATCCGCTGAACCACCCCGTCCTTGATCCCGCCCTGCAACGCGTCACCTCGGGCTATGCTATCTTGCAGCCACAAGTGACCCCGGCCTTGCCCCTTGGACAGGACGGATCACCCTATCAGCGCATCTCTTCGAGTCCCGGTGGGATAGAGCCCTATGCCGCCGCGCAGTCCGATGTCTATCAGGATCTGTTCGCGGAAGGCTCTTTCACCGGCAAGGGCATTTATCATGTCGATGCGTTCATGGCGGCGCTAAAGGGCCGGATTCCCGACAATACCCTGCTTAGCCACGACCTTTTCGAGGGCGCTTTTGCCCGCGCCGGACTGGCGTCAGATATCAAGGTGGTCGAAGATTTTCCCGCCCGTCAGGATGTTGACGCCCGCCGCCAGCACCGCTGGGTACGCGGCGACTGGCAGTTGTTGCCATGGATCAGCGGCCGGCGGCAGACATTTGGTGGCATCTCGGCGGTCAACCGTTGGAAAATGTTGGACAATCTGCGCCGGTCTTTGCTGGCGCCTTTAACGCTATTGTCTCTGTTCGTGGGGTGGCTTTTGCCTCTGCCTCAGGCCCTCGCCTGGACGTTTGGCGTTCTGGGGCTTTTGGCCCTGCCCCGGCTGATCGCCTTGCCGCTGGCTGTTCTGCCGGGCCGTGCCGGGATCACGGCGCGCAGTCACTTTCAGGCCCTGTCGCAGGATGTGCAGATGGCCATTTGGCAATTCGCTTTGTCGCTGGTGCTGCTGGCGGATACCGCTGCGCAGATGCTGGATGCGATCGGGCGCACCGCCCAGCGTCTGACCAGCGGCACCCATTTGCTGGAGTGGTTGACCGCCGCCCAGTCCAGCGGCAGCGACATGCCGGGATACCTTGGCTTTTACCTGCAAAAGGTGCGCGGCGTGGCGCTGGGTCTGGCGACCTGCGGTCTGGCCATCGCGCTGAACCCGGCCGTCTGGCCCTTGGTCGCCCCCTTCGCCGCGCTTTGGCTCGCCGCCCCCGCCATCGCGCGCAAAATATCCCTGCCCCGCTCGGCAAAGATCGCCGTGCCCCTTAGTCCCGCCGACGTGACTGCCCTGCGCCTGATCGCCCGCAGCACCTGGCGTTATTTTGAAGAGTTCGTGACCGAGACCAGCCATTTCCTGCCCCCCGACAATTTTCAGGAAACCCCCCGGCCTGTGATTGCCACCCGCACCTCGCCAACGAATATCGGGTTGTATCTGCTGTCGGTCGTCGTTGCCAAAGACATGGGCTGGATCGGTCAGGCCGATGCTGTGACGCGGATGGAACAGACCCTTTCCACCCTGACGCGCATCCCCCGGTTTCGCGGCCATCTGTACAATTGGTATGACACCTCGGACTTGCGCGTGCTGGATCCGGCCTATGTCTCGACCGTGGACAGCGGCAACTTGGCAGGGCACCTGATCGCCGTCGCGCAGGCGCTTCAGCATTGGCAGACCGAAGCCAGCCCGCCCGATCAGCGCGGTCCGCAGGACGCGCTGGCCCTTGCCGTGGCGGCTATGACCGCCCATCCCAATCCGGACCTTGCCGACCTGTTGAACCGGCTCGCCGCCCATCCCGCGCTTGCAGAGGAGGCGGCATTGCTGGCCACATCCCATGCCGGGCCAAATTCCGACCTCGCCTTCTGGACCCGCGCCGTCGCCGCCAGCCATGCCAGCCTGCTGGCCGACGACGCCCCCCCCGCCCGGCTGCAAGCACTGGCCGATCTGGCCCGAACGCTGGCGCTGAGTATGGAATGCGGGTTTCTGCTTCAGCCCGAAAAGAAGCTGCTATCGATCGGCTTTTCCGTGTCAACCAACACGCTGGACACCAATTGCTATGACCTTCTGGCGTCCGAGGCGCGCCTTGCCAGCCTGTTCGCCATCGCCAAAGGCGATGTGGACACGCCGCATTGGTTCCATTTGGGCCGGGCCGCCACGCCCATCGGCACCGGGTCGGCGCTGATTTCATGGTCGGGCAGCATGTTTGAATATCTGATGCCGTCTTTGGTGATGCGCGCCCCGGCAGGTTCCGTGCTGGACGAGACGAACCGCCGCGTTGTGGCGCAGCAGCAGACCTATGCCGCAAGTTTGGGGATGCCTTGGGGGATATCCGAATCTGCCTACAACGCCCGCGACCGCGAGATGACCTATCAATATTCCAACTTTGGCGTGCCGGGTCTGGGGTTGAAACGCGGCCTTAGCGAAAACCGGGTGTTGGCGCCCTATGCCACCGGACTGGCCGCTATGGTCGATCCGCAGGCGGCGCTGAAAAACTACGCCCGGTTGGCGGATCTGGGCGCGAAAGGCCGCTTTGGTTTTTATGAGGCGGTCGATTTCACCGCCTCCCGTTTGCCCGAAGGCAGCACCAGCGTCGTCGTGCGCAGTTTCATGGCGCATCATCAGGGCATGACCATCACGGCCATCGCCAACGTCCTGCACGACGGCAGCCTGCGCAAGCTTTTCCATGCGGAGCCGATCATTCAAGCAGTGGAATTGTTGTTGCAGGAGCGTGTGCCGCGCGATGTAGTGATCGCCCCACCCCGCGCCAAAGAGGTGCTGCAAACCGCGGTCGATACGCTCTCCGCCCCGGTCGTGCGTCATTTCGACACTCCGGCCCAATCCGCCCCAACCGCGCATCTTTTGTCCAACGGCAGTTACGGCGTGATGATCACCCCCACGGGTGCGGGGTTCAGCCGCTGGCGCGATCTTGCGATCACCCGCTGGCGGGCCGATGCGACGCGCGCGCAGCATGGCGGGTTCATCTATCTGCGCGACGTGCGGTCCAATCGGCACTGGTCGGCGGCGGTGCAGCCCAGCGGGCGCGACGCCGCCCTCCACCGGGCGGTGTTCTGCGAACATCACGCCGTCTTTACCCATTCGGCACCGAACCTGTTGACCCACACCGAAATCGTAGTCTCGGCCGAGGATGACGCCGAAGCGCGCCGCGTCACGATCACCAACACCGGGCGCCACCCGCGTGAGATTGACGTGACCTCTTACGCCGAACTGGTGCTGGCCCCGGCAGCATCCGACCTGTCGCATCCGGCGTTTTCCAAGATGTTCGTCGTCACCGATTATCTGCCCGAGCTGGGCGTTCTGGTCGCCACCAGACGCAAGCGCAGCCCTTCGGATGCCGAGGTCTGGGCCGCCCAGATTGCCGTTGTCGAAGGCGACGAAACCGCCCCACAGCAGTTTGAAACCGACCGCGCGCGTTTCATCGGGCGGGGCGGCTCTCTGTCCGATCCCGCCGCCGCCGACGCGCCGCTGTCGGGCACCATCGGCACCGTACTTGACCCGATCTTTGCGCTGCGCCGCAGGGTGATCATCCCCGGGGGGGGCCGCGTCCGCGTCACGTTCTGGACCATGGTGGCCGAAACCCCCGATGCCCTGCTGGTGCTGGTCGAACGCCACCGCGACCCCTCAGCCTTTGGCCGGGCGGCAACGCTGGCCTGGACTCAAGCCCAGGTGCAACTACGCCACCTGGAGGTAAGCGCCTCCACCGCTTCGGATTTCCAACGTCTTGCCGGGATGTTGCTGCGCGGTGATACCCGGCTTGCGGCAAGCTCCCTTCAGATCCGCGCCGGGGCTGGCCCGCAATCTAACCTTTGGCCCTTGGGGATTTCGGGCGACCTGCCCATCGTGCTGTTCGTGATCAGCGATGCCGAGGATGTCGCCCGTCTGCACGAGGTTCTGGCGGCGGCAGAATATTGGCGCATGCGGCAATTGGCGGTCGATCTGGTGATCCTGAACGACCGTTCGTCCTCGTATGTCCAAGACCTGCAAATCGCGGTCGAGGCGGCGGTGCGGTCCGCCCAAGCCTATCTTGATCCGGCCTCTGTTGCCGGCAAGATCTACAGCCTGCGCGCCGATCTGACCCCGCCTGACACCCGCGCGCATCTGATGGCGGCGGCGGCGGTGGTGCTGAATGCCAGCCGGGGCAGCATCGGCGCGCATCTGGATCAGATGCCCGCCCTGCCCGCCTTGCCCCCCCAAACCCAGCCGCCTGCGTCCCGGCCCGCCCCCCCGGCCCCCCCGCCAGCGCTGGAGTTTTTCAATGGCACCGGTGGCTTCGATCTGGATGGCCGCGAATATGTCACTCTCCTGCAAGAGGGTCAGACCACACCCGCGCCTTGGATCAACGTCATTGCGAATCCCGGCTTTGGGTTTCAGGTTTCGGCCGAAGGCAGCGGTTTTACCTGGGCGGACAACGCCCGCGAGAACCAGCTGACCCCTTGGTCCAACGACGCGGTATGCGATCCGGCGGGTGAAGCTTTCTATCTGCAAGATCTGGACAGTGGCCAGATCTGGACGCCGACCGCTCTGCCGATCCGCACCAAGGGCAGCTATACGGCGCGGCACGGATTTGGCTATTCCAGCTTTCACCACGCAGCCAACGGCATTGACGCGACAATGGTGCAATTCGTGCCCTTGGACAGCCCGGTCAAAGTAACCCGCCTGACCTTCCATAACACCTCCGGGCGTGCCCGGCGCCTGTCGGTCACCGCCTACGTCGAATGGGTTCTTGGCACCTCGCGCAGCGCCACCTCCACCAGTTTAATCACCGAGGTTGACCCCCAAACCGGCGCGATTCTGGTGCGCAATCCCCGCGCCATGGCCTTTCCTGGCCGCGTGGCCTTTGCCGATCTGGGGGCGCAGACCACCAGCCGCAGCGCTGACCGGGCCGAGGTTCTGGGTCGCGGCGGCTCCACCGCCGCCCCTGCCCGCCTGAACGGGCTTTCGGGCCGCGCCGGGCCAAAGCTGGATCCCTGCGCCGCCTTGCAGCGCGATTTGACCCTGGCGCCGGGCGAAAGTGTCGAGGTCACGTTTCTGCTGGGCCAAAGCGCCAGCCCGGATGATGCCCGCGCGCTGATCCGGTTCACCCGCGCCCGCGACATGACCGCCGCCTTGAACGAGGTCAAAGCCTATTGGGCCAGTCTTTTGGGCAGCGTTCAGGTCCGCAGCCCCGACCGCGCCATGGACATTATGTTGAACGGCTGGCTGCTGTATCAGACCCTCGCCTGTCGGCTTTGGGCGCGGGCCGGGTTCTATCAGGCCAGCGGGGCCTATGGGTTCCGCGACCAGTTGCA
>JANNBI010000033.1:0-3813 GCA_031385345.1 Paracoccaceae bacterium
GCTGCCCGGCAAGCTGGTGCCGCAGCTTCTCGATCAGCACGGCTTGCGACTTCACTTCGGCCAGCAAAAGTGCGGTGAACGCCCGCAATTCCGCAGGGTCTTCTGGCAGAGATTTGGTGACATCCAGCATATCAGGATCATAGCAAATCCGGGGCTTTACGGGAATCCTCAAACGGCAAGACCGATGCTTTATCCTGCTGTCAAAGGCCGCCAGGTGCGCTGCGGCAGCCGCCAATCAATTCCTTCCAGAAGCATCGCCAACTGAGCCGGGGTCAATGCGATCTTGCCTTCCTTCGCGGACGGCCAGACGAAGCGACCCTTCTCCAGCCGCTTGGAGAACAGGCATGCCCCCTGCCCATCCCACCAGATGATCTTGATCAGATCGCCCTGTCTGCCCCGAAAAACGAACATGTGGCCGCTGAACGGGTTAGCTCGCGTCGTCTGCTCGGCCTGGGCTGCCAACGTGGCAAAGCCCTTGCGCATGTCCGTCACCCCGGCTGCCAGCCAGACCTGCGCGTTCACCGGGACGGGGATCATCCCGACAAACCACGGATCAGCCGGGCAAGCGCCTCGGGATCGTAAGACCCGCTGATCCGAAGACGGTGCCCACCTGCAAGCTCGACCTCGATCCGACCGTCACTTTTGGTGTGCCGTTCGTCCTCGCGGTGGACGTGGGCCACAATCTCGACCGGCAGGAAACAGGGCGCATCCGCAGCGGCTTGGGCCTCTTTCGGCGCAAAGCGCGCGTCACGCAACCAAGCAAAAATCAAGTTGGCGTTCATCGCATACCGCCGCGCCACCTGCGCGACCGAAACATCCGGCGCCGTCGTCTGCAGGCAGATCGACCGCTTCTCTTCGTCAGACCAGAGCCGCCTCGTCCGACGCACCATCGCCGACCCCATAATGTCCGCTATCCGAAGCGGACATTATCCCACACTCTTCAAACCCGGCAGGGCAGCCAGAGCGGACGCTTACAAACAAGGGATCAGTCAGCGCTACCAAAAACCAGCGTGCGGTGCCCTCGCCTCATCCTCCAGAACTGCGCGCCCATCGCCCAATTGATGCAAATCGACCGCACCGTTGACGCCAGGTCTCACTGCGCCACACGATTTGGCTTCATTCTGCCACAAATCTTTGCGAGATGGTCCCTAACGTAATTCCGGGACGATCTGGTCCCGCGGATCCGATGTCTGGCAAAGGTGCCCTATGAAAACTTTCGCATGTCTTTCCCTTTTGTGCGCGTTGATCCTTGGCGGCCCGGCCACGGCGCAGGACCGTGTGACCCTGGGATGGGGCCGGCTTTTCACCAATGACGCCATCGGTGACGTCAAGGACCGCTGGCGCACCGGATCCTATACGGTCAGCAAACTGACCGGCCCAAGATGGGGCGGCGACCTGCCCACGCATCTTGGTCAGGTTCTGGAATATCGCTTTGCCGCGGACATCTACGCCCCCGCCAGCCTGACCGCGCCCGACCCCACCGACCGGCGCTATGCCGGGGCTTTGTCCTTTGGGGTCGCGACGCATTTTGATCTGGACGGCTTCAATTCCACCTTGGGGTCGGGCCTGTCGCTGATCGGACCCAGCACCGGCATTGGCACCTTTCAAAGTGGCATCCACGCGCTGCTGGGCATGGATGCGCCCACGACCGCGCTGGATGATCAGATCGAGGATCAGGTTCAGCCCTATGCGTTGACCGAGGTTTCGCGCGATCTGCCGCTTGGCGACATGGTCAAGCTGCGCCCCTTCGTCGCGGCGCAGCTGGGCGCCGAGGATATCTTGCGCGCCGGTGGCGATCTGATCCTTGGTCGGTTTGGCCGCAGCGATCTGCTGCTGCGTGACGCCACAACCGGACAGCTCTACCGGGGCATCGCGGGCGACACCGCCCCGCAGATGAGCCTGATCCTCGGCGCTGACCGCGCGCAGGTCTTTGACTCGGTGTTTTTGCCCGAGGGTGGCGCCGCCGTTCTGACCCCGACCCGCGATCGTCTGCGTGCTGGCTATCTGTGGCAGGGCGAAAAGGCTTTCGTCTTTTCCGGCCTGACATATCTGTCGCCAGAGTTTGACAGCCAGCCCGAAGGCCAGGTTGTCGGCTCTCTGACCCTGTCGTTTGACTTCTGACGGTTCGGTTCCGCTTTTATCGCCTGTCCGCCCCCAGCCGCGTCGCAATTGCCACAAGTGTTGCGGATTTGTCATTGCCCTGATTCGCAACCCCTGTTACGTTTTTCGAACACGGCAAAATAAGAAACTAAAAAAACGAGCAGGCAAATACGGGCATGAAAACGGGCTTTCAGGGCACGTTCGTCATCTCATGGACACAAACCGAAGTGGACGGGCTGACAAGCCCCTCTCTGGACGTGCTTCGCGTCGGCGCTTCTTGGCGCTGGGGCGGTGTGGCCGTGCGGGTGGACGGACCGCAGGATGTACTTATTCTAAGCGGCGCAGAAGAGGTGGCCGAAGTGCGCCGCCGGGCTGCGCGGATGGTGCGGCGGTTGGTGGGCGGGGCCATCACGCTGAACCGGGGCAGCGCGCTGGACCCGGACGAGGATTTATTGCTGCCCGATCAAAGCTTTGTGGTAACGGATGGTCGGCAAAGCTATGTGCTGACGATCATCCCGGTGCCAGATACGGGCGCGCGCCTGTTGATGGTGGTGGGCGACGTGCCGCCGCCGGACCGGGATCTTTGGGTGGTGCGGACCTCTTTTGAACCCTTTGCCGCCCCGGTTGGCCAGCGGCAGGCAGGGGGGGTGATCTGCTTTACCCCCGGTACAAGGATCATGGCCGCCGACGGCCCGCGCCTGATTGAAGCCCTGCGTCCGGGCGACCGGGTGTTGACCCGCGACAATGGCGCGCAGGAAATTCTTTGGACCGGTCATCGCCGCATGTCGGGTGCGCGTCTTTACGCCATGCCCGGTCTGCGCCCGATCCGGTTTCGCGCCGGGGCTTTGGGAATTGGCCGCCCGGACGCGGATCTTCTGGTCAGCCCCCAGCACCGAATGCTGCTGCGTGGCGATGCCGCCAAAGCCCTGTTCAACGCGGACGAGGTTCTGGTCGCTGCCGAGGATCTGCTCAACGACGCCACGATCACCGTCGATCATGACCTGCGAGAGGTGACTTATGTTCACCTGCTGCTGCCGCAGCACAACATCCTTTGGGCCAATGGTCTGGAAACCGAAAGCTTTCATCCCTCCAACACCTCGATCGACACGATCGACGAGGCGCAGCGCGGCGGTTTGCTGGCGCTGATGCCCTTTGCCGACAAGACCCCGCATGAATATGGCGACTATGCGCGCCGCAACCTGTCAGCCTCCGAGGCGGCGATCCTGCGTCACGAAATGGCCGACTAAAGCGCTGTTGACACCGGGGGTTACCCCTGTATAACGCCCGACAAGTCCCGGAAGTAATTCCGGGGCTTTTCATTGGTGTTGGTGGACTTCGCAAGAAGATCCCTGTCGGGCCCTCGGGTCAAAGGACAACGCCCTTCACGTCTCTGAGGCCCAAAAAGGTGGTTCGCCGGTTTTTGGATCAGCCGAAAGAGTGGCATAGTTAGAAGGAGATCAGCCGTGACCAAACGCACGTCTGCCAAATACAAAATTGACCGCCGCATGGGCGAAAACATTTGGGGCCGCCCCAAATCGCCCGTCAACAAGCGCGAATACGGCCCCGGCCAGCACGGTCAGCGCCGCAAGAACAAGCTCTCCGATTTCGGCACCCAGCTGCGCGCCAAGCAAAAGCTGAAGGGTTACTACGGCGACCTGACCGAAAAGCAGTTCCGCAAGATCTTTGGTGAGGCCGAGCGCGTTAAGGGCGACA
>JANNBI010000093.1:0-3110 GCA_031385345.1 Paracoccaceae bacterium
CGGGGCGGCGTTTCTGGCCTTTATGCTGTTCACCTCCAACCCCTTCCTGCGGCTGGCCAGCCCGCCGATGAATGGCGGCGATCTGAACCCCTTGTTGCAGGATCCCGGTTTGGCCTTTCATCCGCCGTTTCTGTATCTGGGTTATGTCGGCTTATCGATGAGCTTTTCCTTTGCCGTCGCCGCCCTGTTGGAGGGGCGCGTCGATGCCGCTTGGGGCCGTTGGGTGCGGCCCTGGACGCTGGCGGCTTGGGTTTTTCTGACCATCGGCATCTCTTTGGGATCCTGGTGGGCCTATTATGAACTGGGCTGGGGCGGGTTCTGGTTCTGGGATCCGGTGGAAAACGCCTCGCTGATGCCCTGGCTGTGCGCGACGGCGCTGCTGCATTCGGCCATCGTCGTTGAAAAGCGCGAAAGTCTGAAGGCCTGGACGGTGTTGCTGGCGATCATGGCCTTTGGCTTTTCGCTGATCGGCACCTTTATCGTGCGGTCCGGGGTGATCACCTCGGTCCATGCCTTTGCCGAGGATCCATCACGCGGGGTGGTGATCTTGTTCCTGCTGGTGGTCTTTGTCGGTGGGGCGCTGATGCTGTTTGCCGCGCGCGCCGGGGCGCTGGAGGCCAAGGGCGTGTTTCAACTGGTCAGCCGCGAGGGCGCGCTGGTGGCCAACAACCTGCTGCTGACCGTCTCGGCTTTTGTGGTCTTTGTTGGCACGATCTGGCCCTTGGTGTCCGAACTGCTGTTCAAGCGCGTCATCTCGGTCGGAGAGCCGTTTTTCAACGCCGCCTTTACGCCGTTCTTTGTGGCGCTGGCGCTGATCCTGCCCATCGGGTCAACGCTGGCCTGGAAGCGCGGCAATCTGACCCGGGCTACCTTTGGGCTGTGGCCGGTGGTTTTTCTGGCGCTGGCCTGCATGGGGCTGGCCTATTCGGTGGTGACCACGCGGACGCTGCTGGGGCCGATCGGGGCCGGGCTGGGCGCTTGGGTGATTTTCGGGGCGATGGCGGATTTGTGGGGGCGTACGGGCAAGGGCGCGGTTGCGGGGCGCCTGACCCGGCTGGCCCGGTTGCCGCGCGCCGATTGGGGCCGGGGCATCGCGCATGGGGGCTTGGGCGCGGTGATCTTTGCCGCCGCCGCCATGACGGCTTGGGTGACCGAGGATATCCGCATCGTGCAGACCGGCGAAAGCTATTCGCTGGGGGCCTATCAGGTGGAACTGGTCGCGGTGAACGAGGTGAAGGGTCCGAACTACACCTCGACCATGGCGGAAATGCTGGTCAGCCGTGACGGGGCCGAGGTGGTGCGGCTGTACCCCGAGAAGCGGTTCTATCCGGTGGCGGGGATGCCCACCACGGAGGCTGCGATTGATTACGGTGTCTGGCGCGATCTGTATCTGGTGATTGGCGATCCGCAGGACGGCGGTGGCTGGGCTGTGCGCAGTTACATCAAGCCCTTTGCCAACTGGCTGTGGGGCGGGGCGCTGCTGATGGCGTTTGGCGGCATGATCAGCCTGACCGACCGGCGTTACCGCGTGGCGGCGGGGGCGGCGCGGCGCGGCGGCGGCGTCGCCGGTGGGGTTTCTGGCGGGGGGGCAACCCCCCATCCGGTCAGCGCCGAATGACCTGGACCCTCTTTCGCCATGTGGTGCCGCTGGTGGTGATATGCTTGCTGACCCCGGCGGCGCAGGCGGTGGAACCTGCGGAGGTTCTGGCCGATCCGGTGCTGGAGGCGAGGGCGCGCGATCTGTCGCGCGGGTTGCGCTGTCTGGTTTGCCGCAATGAAACCATCGACGATTCGGATGCGGCCTTGGCGCGCGACCTGCGCATCCTGCTGCGCGACCGGATCAGCGCCGGCGACACCGATGCGCAGGCCGTGGCCTTTATCGTGGATCGCTACGGGGAATATGTGTTGCTGGCGCCGCGGGCCAATGGCTCTGCCCTCGTGGTCTGGCTGGCGGGACCGGCGGCGCTGCTGCTGGGTGGTGGGCTGGCCTTGCAGATGCTGCGCCGCCGCGCCCGCGCTGCCGGACCCGAGGCTCTGACCGCCGAGGAAGAGGCTCGGTTGGCCAAGGTGCTGGCCGAGGACGCGTGACGTTTGGTTACACCTGACCTTTCGCGTTCCGGTCGCTAGGCTGGCCGCAACAAGGAGCCTGCCGATGTCAAACGATCCCCCAACCGATGCTGGCCCAACCGATGCCGCCTCATCCGAAACGCCCCAAACCGGTCTGCCGGTCCTTTATCATCTGGCCGGGGGGGTCGCCACGATCACCCTGAACCGGCCTTTGGTGATGAACGCGCTGACCACGCGGCTGCGCGCGGATCTGCTGGCGGCCTTGCTGCGCGCCGCGCAGGAGGCGCGGGTGATCGTGTTGACCGGAGGTGCGGCGGGGCCGGGGCGGGCCTTCTGTTCGGGTCAGGATCTGATCGACGCGCAGGCGATGGGGGCGGTCGATTTTGAACGGGTGCTGAACGCGGAATATGTGCCGCTGATCCGCGCCATCACCGACAGCCCCTTGCCGGTGATCGCCGCCGTCAATGGGGCGGCGGCCGGGGCCGGGGCCAATCTGGCGCTGGCCTGCGATGTGGTGATCGCGGCCGAGGGGGCCAGTTTCATTCAGGCCTTTACCCGGATCGGCCTGATGCCCGATGCCGGGGGCACCTATTGGCTGCCGCGTCAGATCGGCATGGCGCGGGCGATGGGGGCGGCGCTGTTTGCCGAAAGGATCAGCGCGCGGCAGGCGGCGGACTGGGGGATGATCTGGGAAGCGGTGCCGGACAGCGATTTCGCAGCCCATGTGGCGGCGCGGGCGGCG
This sequence comes from Paracoccaceae bacterium, assembly GCA_031385345.1. Classification (GTDB taxonomy): domain Bacteria; phylum Pseudomonadota; class Alphaproteobacteria; order Rhodobacterales; family Rhodobacteraceae; genus CAIYZT01. Next base: position 2,810 of record JANNBI010000093.1, read on the forward strand.
CATCTGGCGCGCGGGCCGGGACTGGCGCTGCGCGCGGTCAAGCAGGCCCTTCGCGCCAGCCCGGACAATGACCTGGCCACCCAACTGGCGCTGGAGGCGCGGCTGCAAGGTCAGTTGGGTGCAGCCACGATCTGGCCGAGGGGGTGGCGGCCTTTCTGGCCAAACGCGCGCCCCGGTTTGAGGGGCGGTAGTCGGGTCCGCTTTGGTGTCTGGCGTGGCGCGGAGTCGGGGGGGGGGGCCCCCCAGCCCCGCCCGGGTGGGGGGGGGGGGCAAACCAAGGGTGGGAGAGGGAGGTGGGGGG
>JANNBI010000051.1:0-2781 GCA_031385345.1 Paracoccaceae bacterium
CCTTTTTCACCAGCGGCCGGGCAATGGTGCCGCGTTGTTGCTGGCCGCCGGACAGTTCGGAGGGGCGGCGGTCCAGCATCGCGGCAAGGCCAACGCGGGTCAGCGCGGCGACGGCTTTGTGGTCGGCCTCGGGCCATGAAACGCGAGCGCCGACCAGCGGAAAGGCCACGTTGTCGCGCAGATTCAGATGCGGATGGTGGATGAATTGCTGTGTCATCATCGCGACCGAGCGCTTCCACGGCGGCAGGCGCGTCAAGTCGGCCCCCGCCAGCCACACCTTGCTGGCATCCGGCGTCAACATCCCCGCACTGGCCCACATCATCGAGGTTTTGCCCTCCACTTTTCGCCCCAGAATGGTGGTCAGTGTGCCGAGCGTGAAGCTGGCAGAGACCTGTGCCAGTTGCGCCACGCCACCTTCGGTCAGCGACAGGTTTGACTGGGTCTGCATCAGCGCACCACCCCGGCAAGGCCGCCCTTGGACAAGAACCATTCAACCACAAAGGCCAGCGCCACAATGGGGGCGATGGACACCAAGGCGGCGGCAGACAACGCCCACCACGGCGGGACCGAGAAGTTCAGCGACACGATGGCCACTGGCAGCAACCGGGTCTGGGTGAAGGTCATGGTGAAGACAAAGAGGAAGTCGTTCCAGCCGAAGATCAGGCTGAACATTCCCGCCACCATCAGCCCCAGCACGGCATTGGGCAGGATAACCCGCAGAAAGGTGGTCACCGGGGTGCAGCCGTCCATCCAGGCCAACTGGTCCGGGCCCTTCGGAACACCGTTGAAAAAATCCAACATGACCCAAACCGCAATCGGCATCAGCAGCGCCACGCAGACCAGGATCGGGCCCGGCAGGCTGTCCAGCAGACCCAACGACCGCAGCATCAAAAAGAACGGGATCGCCGGAACGATGGGCGGCATGATGCGTAGGCTGATGAAAAAGAAGGTGATGTCGGCGTCGCGCATCCAAAGAAAATTGAAGCTGAACTGCGACAGCCCATCGGTCGCCAATGTCCCCGGAACATTTGCGATCAGCGAAGCTGTCAGCGTCACCACCAGCGAATTGGCGAAGGGCTGCATCACGATGAAGCGGCCTGCCCCGCCAAAAAAGTGAGGTTCAGCCGACTATTGAGGGTTCATTTTGCACCCAAGGGATCCAGGTCAAGCCGCCCGTCAGGCGATTGGCGGATTTGAAGCTGGTGTTCGGCGCCCTACGGAAAGGAAAGATCACAAAATCCGATCACAGCAGGATCGCGGTGTATTTCAGCGCCAGATACAGCGTTTTCATGCCTGATCCCTTACCAATGCGCGGACAAGAAGTTTGGCGACCAGCGTCAGGGCGAGGATCATGATGATCAGGTAGGTCAGCGACAAAGCCGCCGAATAGCCGATCTGAAAGTCGCGCATCCCGCGGATGTAGATGTATTAGCTGGAGGTTTCGGTCGATGTTCCCAGCCCGCCGCTGGTCAGGACATAGACCGTCTCTATGATCTTTTACGCCTCGATCAAGCTGATCAGGATCGCACCGTCCGAAATGGCACTCAGCATCGGAAAGGTGACGGAAATGAAGGTGCGGATCGGTCCGGCGCCGTCGATCTTGGCGGCCAGAAACGGCGCGTCCGGGAGCGACAGAAACCCGGCCAGCAGCAACAGGAACATTAAGGGCGTCCATTGCCAGATCTCGACGATCTTCACGGCGATAAAGGACCAGGTGGCCTGACTTAGCCAAGGGATCGCGCCGATGCCCAGCGTCTCGAGGATCGGGTACAGCGGGCCCAGACTTTCATGAATATGATGCGCCACTGGACTGACATGACCACCGGCGTGGACATCATCGGGATCAGGAACAGGACACGGAAAAGCCGCCGCGCCACGACCTCGCGCCAGACCAGAAGGGCGATCGCGAAGCCAAGTGTGTAGTGCAGCAGCACGGTGCCGACGTTCAGGCAGGTCAGTCGCAACAGCGCCTGTCAATAGCGCACATCGTGCCACAGGCGGCCAAAGCCGACATGAATTCGCCAACACCGGGCACCCGCAGGTCAAGAACCTGGTTCGGCGCGGTATCGACGGCCTTCAGCTTGTCGGCATAGGTCGTGGCGACATTGGCATCCCAACCCATTTCGGTCTGATAGAAGGCGGCATCGAGGCTTGGGCGGTGACAAAAAAGGTCCAATCCGCGCATCCAACCGGGGGTGTTGACCAGCGGGGTCATGGTTTCCAGATCAAAGAAGAATCCGCCCTTGACGTCGGGATGCTTGGTATGGGGCGCCACACGGCTGATGAAAGCCGAAAACATCAGGTCGTCGCGCTTGGTCACTTCGGCCGTGCCAAAGTTCGGCGCACCGTCCCCATCCCAGTCCGTGTTTTTGAACACGGCCGCGACCTCGTTGTATTCCTCCCATGTCGCCGGCACCGTCAGATCGCGGCCTTTCGCCGTCTTGAACTTGGCCTGCATTTCGGGGTTATTGAACACGTCGCTGCGGTACTTGAGGTAATGGCGGTCGCCGTCCATCGGGTAATGCACCAGCTTGCCATCTACCGATGACACGCCGCGATAGGTATCGGTCACCGATTTCATGCCCAATGTATCTTGATACGCGGCAGGCACCTCGGCGAAGAACGGGCTGAAGTCGCCCAGCCAAAGCGACGCGTGGAACAGCACGTCATAGGCCCGCTGCTGCGTCTGGAACGGTATAATGATGCACTGGAACAGATCGCCGAACGGCACATGCACCACATTCACCGTGGCCCCGTTCAGTTCGCCAAACTGCGTTGCGT
>JANNBI010000116.1:0-8991 GCA_031385345.1 Paracoccaceae bacterium
CGACCCCGATCCAGATCAGCAAGACCGGTGCCGCGATCAGCAGCGGGATGCCGGGATACATCTGCATCCGCATCGGCAGGAATGCGGTAATCGTGCCCGCGATCACCCACAACGCACCAAAGATCAAAGGCCAGCTCATCCCACCCCCCCCGTCACATTTCTTTGGCATGTCCCGCGATGCCGCGCGCCACCGCCGGCAGACGCCGTGCAGACCCCCCGCCGCCGCGTCATGTCTTATTCATGATCCGCGCCGGCAGCGCATTGGCCCAGGCCGAGATGGACCCCGCCCCCAGACAGACGAACAAATCCCCCGGCCGCGCCTGTTCGCGGAACAACCGGGCCAGATCGGCCTCGTCGATCACGGCGCGGGCGTGGCGGTGGCCGTGGGCGATCAGCCCCGCCACCAGATCATCGCGCGAAGCACCCGCGATGGGATCTTCGCCCGCCGCATAGATATCCGCGATGCCGACCACATCCGCCTCGTTGAAACAGGTGCAGAAATCCTCGAACAGACTGTGCAGACGGGTATATCGGTGCGGCTGATGTACCGCGATCACCCGGCCTTTGGTCGCCTGCCGCGCCGCGCGCAACACGGCGGCGATTTCCACCGGATGATGGCCGTAATCGTCGATGATGGTGACGCCGTTGACCTCTGCCACCTTGGTAAAGCGGCGGTTGACCCCGGCAAATCCGGCCAGCGCTTCGCGGATTTCTTCGCGTTTCATGCCCAGATGGCGGGCGACCGCAACCGCCGCCAATGCGTTGGAGACGTTGTGATCCCCCGGCATCGGCAGGGTGCAGCCGTCAATCCTTGCGCCCTCGGCCTGCAACAGCACGTCAAAATGCGCCACGGCGTTTTCATAGGTCAGGTTGACCGCCCGCACATCGGCCTGCGCGTTGAAGCCAAAGGTCACCACGCGGCGGTCCGCCACCCGGCCCACCAGCGCCTGCACCTCGGGGTGATCGGTGCAGCACACCGCCAGCCCGTAGAACGGGATGTTCGACACGAAATCAAGGAAGCCTTTGCGCAGGGCGTCAAAGGTGCCCCAATGTTCCATATGCTCGGGGTCGATGTTGGTGACGATGGCGATGGTGGCGGGCAGGCGGTTGAACGACCCGTCGCTTTCGTCGGCCTCCACCACCATCCACTCGCCCTCTCCGGCGCGCGCGTTGGACCCATAGGCGTGGATCACCCCGCCGTTGATGACCGTCGGATCAAAGCCGCCCTTGTCCAGCAGCGTCGCCACCATCGTCGTTGTCGTGGTCTTGCCATGCGTCCCCGCCACCGCGATGTTGGACCGCAACCGCATCAACTCGGCCAGCATTTCGGCCCGACGCACCACCGGCAACTTGCGCCGCCGCGCCTCTTCCAGTTCCGGATTGCCCTTCTTGATGGCCGAGGAGATCACCACAACCGCCGCCTCACCGATATTGTCGGCCTGCTGACCGACAAAGACCTCGGCCCCCAGGCTTACCAACCGGTCGGTGATCTTTGACGCGCGGCTGTCCGACCCTTGCACCCGGTAGCCAAGGGTCATCAGCACCTCGGCAATGCCCGACATGCCAATGCCGCCGATGCCGACAAAGTGGATCGGCCCCATTTCCAAGGGAAGTTTCGTCGCGTTCATACTGTTATCCTGTCACCCAAATTCGGCACCCAAATTCGTCACCAAGGCCAAAAGCCGGGCCGTCGCATCCGGCCGTCCCTGCAACAGGGCCGCCCGCGCCATGGCACTGGCCCTGACCTCATCCCCCAGAATCGCGGCGATCTGGATGCTTAACGCCGCAACCCCTAGCCCCTGTTCGGCCGCTATCACCGCACCACCCGCCGCCACCAGCCCGCGCGCGTTGGCGGTCTGGTGATCGCCCGTCGCCGCAGCAAAGGGGATCAGGATCGACGGCCGCCCGATCACCGAAATATCCGCCACCGACGACGCGCCAGAGCGTGAGATGACCAGTTGCGCCTCGGTCAACCGACGCGGAATATCGTCGAAAAAACTTTGCACCTCGGCCAGAATGCCCGCCGCCGCGTAGGCTGCGATCACCCGCGCGCAATCTTCTTCGCGCGCCTGATGCGCCACGCGCAGATGGCTGCGCAGGTCAGCGGGCAAGGCGGCGACGGCGGCAGGCACCAGATCCGACAGGATCCGCGCGCCCTGCGATCCGCCGATTACCACCAGGCTCATCGGGTAATCTCCCGGCGGGATATAGCCCGCCCCGGCCCGCTCCAGCACCGCTGATCGCACCGGATTGCCGGTGTGCTGGCCAGTCACGCCGGGCGGCAGATCGGTGGGCCATGTGCCGCAGGCCACCGCATCCACCCGCGTCGCAAAGATCTGATTGACCCGGCCCAGCACGCCGTTTTGTTCATGGATCATCCGGGGCAGCCGCAGGATCCAGGCCGCCGCCAACGCCGGGATCGACGGATAACCGCCAAAGCCCACCACAACGTCGGGACGATCGCGCAACATCGCGACCAGCGCCCCCAGAACCCCGCCCGCAATGGTGAAAGGCACCGCCATCTTGGCCAGAACCCCGCCGCGCGCAAAGGTTGCCGACGACAGAACGACCCGCTCTACCGAGGCCGGAAACCCCCCGGCATAGCGCGCGCCGCGGGCATCGGTGCTTAGTTTCACCCGCCAGCCCTTGGCCACCAAAGCCTCTGCCAGTGCTTGGGCGGGAAACATATGGCCCCCGGTGCCGCCTGCCGCAATCAGCACCAGCTTGGCCACCTTAGCGACCCCGGCGACCGAACAGGTCGCTCATCTGGCCCTGCGGGCGCACCCGTGTCAGCGCCAGCAACATCCCCACGGTCAACCCCGCCGCCAGCAAGGACGACCCGCCATAGCTGACGAAGGGCAGCGTCATGCCCTTCGACGGCAACAGCCGGACGGCAACAGCCATGTTGATCATTGCCTGCACGCCAAAGATACAAGCCAACCCGGCCCCGGCCAGACGCGCAAAGGGATCGCGTTCCCGCGTCAGGCGCAGCAGCGACCGCACGATGATGGTGCAAAACAGCGCAAGGATCAGCGCCACCAGAACCAGCCCGTATTCCTCGGCCGCAACGGCGATGATGAAATCGGTATGGGCATCGGGAAGGATCCATTTCACCTGCCCCTCACCCAGCCCGACGCCGAAAAACCCGCCCTCTTGGATGGCGTTGACGGCATAGCCGATCTGGCTGCGCGGGTCGATTTCGGGGTTCAGGAAGGCGTCGATGCGGCGGGCGAAATGCTCGGACAGGTTATAGGCAGAAAAGCCGGCCATGCCGATCGCACCGACCACCGAAAAGATCAGGATCATCGGCGCGCCAGCGACGAAATATATCACGCTCCAGCCAAAAAGGATCAGCATGGTCTGGCCGAAATCCGGCTGCATCGCCAGAAACAGCGCCACAAAGATCGTCAGCAGGACGGAAATGGTGCGGCCGGGGGGGCCGTTGACCTCTTGGGCGGCGGCCATCAACCAGGCGGTGACGATGATGAAACAGGGCTTCAGGAATTCGGACGGCTGCAAGGAAAAGCCGCCGATCGACAACCAGCGCACCGCCCCCTTGCCGTGATCCTGCCCGATGAAGGGCAGCGCCATCAGCGCCACCAAAGCAAACCCGAATCCGATGATGCCCAAGCGGCGGATCATCTGCGGCGACATCATCGACACCCCGGCCATGACCAGCATCGCCGCCCCGCCAAAGATCGCCTGTTTCTGGACGTAATAATACGGCTCCAGCCCATTGCGGCTGGCCAAGGGCACCGAGGCCGCCAGCCCCAACAACAACCCGATGCCAAACAGCACCATGACCGCTGTCATCGACCATTTGTCGATGGTGCGCCACCAACGGGGAAGCACTGGCTCGCGCACCCGCGCGGGCATTGCGCCATAGACCATCTCAGTCATGGAAATCCGCCTGTCTGTTCTGCTCGCCTTAGACCCGCCCAGGTTGGCCCCGGGTCGACAGGGGTGATTCTATCGAAGTCCGGCCCGCAAGGCTAGTCAAAAGGCAATGCGACTGCCTTGGGCAAAAAGGCAAAAACAAGAGCCCCCGGCGGGGAATATTTGGATCAAGATGAAGGCGAACGATCGCGGTTTCATCTTGACGGAAATATCCCCCGCGGAGCGTCTGTTTTGATCCCCAAGGTCAGGCCAGCGCCGACAAACGGAAAACGGCCGGACCATGTCTGGCCCGGCCGTCCTGTTGATTGGGGTCGCGTTATTCGACCGACAGCGCCACGAAGCGCGGATCGCCATTGGTGCGCACCAAAAGCAGCAAGGACTTGCGCCCGGCTTCCTTGGCCTCGGTGACGCGGTCCAGCAGATCGCCCACTTCGGCCACCTTCTTTTGCCCGGCTTCGGTGATCAGATCGCCCTCACGCAGGCCCTTGGCATAGGCTTCCGAGGCGATGTCCACCCCGGTCACCAGCACGCCTGCGGCATTGGACGGCAGACCCAGCGCCTCTTTGGCGGCATCGTCCAAGGGAGCCAGCGTCAGCCCCAGCACTTCGCTGACCTGGGGCACTTCGGGGGTGTCCTGCGGCACGGCGGCAAGGTCGCTTTCGCCTTCCGCCGTCTCACGGCGGCCCAGCGTGACCGAAATGGTCATCTCTGCCCCGTCGCGCACCACCACCACCGGGACCGCTTCGCCAATCGGGCTGTCGGCCACGGTGCGGGTCAGATCGCGCACATCATCCACCGTGGTGCCGTTGAAGGTCAGGATCACGTCACCGGCCAGCAGCCCGGCATCCTTGGCCGGACCCTCCGGCACGTCGGTGACCAAAGCGCCCTTGGCATCGGCCAGACCGATCGCCTCGGCCACATCGGCCGTCACGTCCTGAATCCGCACGCCCAGCCAGCCGCGCCGAGTTTCCCCGAACTCTTTCAGCTGATCGACAACCTTGGTCACCACGTTGGAGCCCATCGAGAACCCGATGCCGATCGACCCACCCGTGGGCGACAGAATCGCGGTGTTCACGCCGATCACTTGGCCTTCCATGTTGAACAGCGGACCACCGGAGTTGCCCTTGTTGATCGCCGCATCGGTCTGGATGAAATCGTCATAGGTGCCCGACAATTCGCGCCCCCGTGCCGAAACGATACCAGCCGAGACCGAAAATCCCTGTCCCAGCGGGTTGCCCATCGCCATGACCCAGTCGCCCACGCGCATCGCATCGCTGTCGCCAAAGGCCACGAAGGGCAAAGGCTGATCGCTTTCGACCTTCAGCAGCGCGATATCGGTCTTGGGATCGGTGCCGACCAGTTTGGCCTCCAGCCGCTGACCCGAAAAGAACTCGATCGAGATCTCGTCGGCGCCTTCGATCACATGATTGTTGGTGACGATATAGCCATCAGCCGAGATCACGAAGCCCGAGCCCAGCGCCTCTTCGCGGCGCGGCTCTGCCGGGGCGTCGCCCGGGGTCTGGCCGTTTTCCTCCATGAAATCCTTGAACAACTCTTCAAAGGGGGATCCTTTGGGCACCATCGGTTCACCTTCGGACCGCGCAGCGATCACCGCCGAGGTGGTGATGTTCACCACGGACGGGCTGACCCCTTCGGCCAGATCGGCAAAGCTTTCGGGCGCGCCAAAGGCATAAACGATGCCCGTGGCCGGCCCCATCGCCAGCCCCAGCCCAAGGCCAAGCGCCAGCAATGTGCGGCCGGGTTTCGCGGTCGGGAACAAAATCTTGGTCAGTTGCACGTTCGAACTCCTCTCGATGTGCGGCGCAGAAATCGGGGCAATGTGACGCCCTGTTCTGCTCAGCCGCGATAATGTCCAAATCTGGGGACGGCGCAATGCACAGTGAAATCGCAGCGGGTCAAAGCCCTGTGATCAGGCGGAAAGCTGCGAAATCGCCCGCCCCTGCCCTGATCATATCAGCACCGCCGCAGGCCAAAGGCCAACGGCGATGCCGGTTTTTGGGTCGCAAGATCAGGGCGCCGCCGGGGCGGTCTTGACGCGGCCACCGATGGCGGCCCCGCCGAGATAATCGAAGAACTCGCTGTCGGGCGACAGCACGATCGACGAATTTCCGCCCTTCAACGCCCGCTCATAGGCGGTCAGCGACCGGGTGAAGGCAAAGAATTCCGGATCGCGGCCAAAGGCTTCGGCATAGACCTTGTTGCGTTCGGCATCGGCCTCGCCTCGGACGATCTCGGCGTTTTTGCGGGCTTCAGAGGTCACTTCGACAACCTCACGGTCGGCCGCCGCGCGCACCCTTTGCGCCGCTTCGTTACCGCGCGCGATCTCGTCGGCGGCTTCGCGTTCCCGCTCGGCCCGCATCCGTGCAAAGGTGGATTCAAGGTTTTGAGTCGGCAGATCGGTGCGCGTCAGCCGCACGTCGATCACATCGACCCCGAATTCCACCGCTTCACGCTTGGCGATGTCGCGGATCTGGTTCATCAGCGCGGTCCGGTCCTCGGACAAGACGCGGCTTGATGGGACCGAGCCCAGGATTTCACGGATACCGGCATTCACGATCCGGTCCAGACGCAGTTGCGCCTGTTCCACGCCGCCGGTGCCCAAGGCTTCCCGGAAACGCACCAGATCGACGATGCGCCAGCGCGCAAAGGCGTCGACCACCAGACGGCGGTCATCGGCTGGGGTGACTTCCATTTCCTGGGTGAACAAGCCCAGAATCCGGTCCTCATAGCGCACCACTTCCTGAATGAAGGGGATCTTGAAGCCCAGACCGGGGGTGTCGCGGACCTGCACCACTTTGCCGAATTGCAGCACCAACACCCGGTCGCGTTCATCGACCGTAAAGACCGAGGACATGGCCAGCGCCACGACGACCGCAAGGCCGGGAAGAATATACGTCGCGCGCATCAGTTTGTCCCTCCGCTGCCCGCAGCAGCCGCATCACGGCCTGCCGAGATGCCCAACTCGTTCAGGGGCAGGATCGGCACGACGCCGGAATTGCCCTCACCGCCTGCGGTGCCGTCCATGATCACCTTGTTCATTCCGCCCAGAACACGCTCCATCGTTTCAAGATACATCCGCTTGCGGGTCACGTCGGGCGCTTTGACATATTCCGCATAGACCGACAAAAACCGCGCCGCGTCACCTTCGGCTTCGTTGATGACCGCCGCGCGGTAGGCTTCGGCCTCTTCGGTCAACTGCGCGGCCTGACCGCGCGCGCCTGCCGTGGCTTTGTTGGCATAGGCATCGGCCTCTTTTTCCAGCCGGTCGCGTTCCTGCTGGGCGGCCTGCACCGACCGGAAGGCGTCAATCACCTCTCCCGGTGGGTCGGCCTTGGCAAAGTTCACCCGGACGATGTTGATACCCGAGTTGTAGCTGTCCAGCGTCGCCTGCACCTGCATCCGCAGATCGGTGGCAATCCGGCCCCGGTCCCGGTTCAGGATCGGTGCCAGCTCACTGCGCGCAATGATGTCACGCATGGCGGATTCCGACACGGCCTTGATCGTGCCCTGCGGGTCGGCAAGGTTGAACAGATAAAGTTCGGGGTTGGTGATGTTCCAGACCACTTCAAACTCGATGTTCACGATGTTCTGGTCGCGCGTCAGCATCAGACCATTGCCCAAAGCCGAGTTTTCATCGACCCCGATGTTGGTGACCTGTTCACGGGTGACGGGCAGAATGTCGATGGTGACCAGCGGCCAGGGCGCAAAGTTCAGCCCCGGCTCGCCGATGGCGGAAAACTTGCCCAAGAACAATTCGACCGATTTTTCTTCGGGCTTGACGGTGTAGAACGACATGAAACCCCACAGGGCCACCGCCGCCAACGCGCCAAGCGCCAATCCTTGCCGGGTGAAGGCCGGGCTTGGCATGCCGCCGCCGCCGGTGGGTGTGCCACCGCCATTGCCGCGCCCGCCCATCAACACGCGCAGCTGTTCGGTGCCTTTGCGCATGATCTCGTCGATTTCAGGCACGCCACCCTGACCCTGCGGCCTGCGCGGGCCACGGCCGTTCTGCGGGCCGTTTCCGGTACCCTTGTCGTCATCATCCGGGCCACCGCTGCCGCCACCACCGCCGCCCCATGGACCTCCGCTTCCTGCCATCGACTTTTCCCTTTTACATTGTCTCGCGATATACCTGTGTATTCAGGCGCAAAATTCAAGCACTAGCTGTTGCGGCCAACTGTCCGAGTTGGCCGGCGCAGCGTCACCAATTCTTCCGACGCGGTCGGATGCACCGCCACCGTGCGGTCAAAATCCTCTTTCGTCGCGCCAAGTTTCACCGCGATGGCCGCCAGTTGGATCATCTCGGCCGCCGCAGGCCCGACGATATGACAGCCCAGAACCCGGCGCGTCGGGACGCAGACCACCAGCTTCATCAGATATTGATCGGACATCCCGGCAAAGGCGGTGCGCATCGGGCGGAACTTTGTCACATAGATCTCGGCCGGGCCCATGCCTGCCGCCTGTTCTTCGGTCAGGCCGATCGTGCCAAATTCGGGCTGGGTAAAGACGGCCGAGGCCACCAGATCGTGATCGGCCTTCGTCGGGCGGCCCGCAAACAGCGTGTCAGCCAGCGCATGCCCCTCGCGGATCGCGACCGGGGTCAGGCTGATGCGTTCGGTCACATCACCCACCGCATAGATCGAGGGTACGGCAGTCTGGCTGTAGTCATCCACCCCAACCGCGCCCGAAGGTTTGATCGCCACGCCCAAAGCCTGCAACCCCAGCCCTTCGGTGTTGGGGCTGCGCCCGGTGGCAAACAGCACCAGATCGGTCAATTGGCTGGTCCCGTCGTTTAGATGCACGGCGATCCGGTCGCCCGACCTGTCCAGCCGCGTCACATCCAGACGGCGCCGGATTTCGATGCCAGACCGTTCCATCCCGGCAACCACATGATCGCGCGCCTCGCCGTCGAAACCGCGCAGGATTTCCGCCCCCCGGTAGATCTGCGTCACCGTGACCCCCATCCCGTTCAGGATGCAGGCAAATTCTGACGCGATATAGCCGCCGCCAACGATCACTGCCGTTTGCGGCAAGAGGGGCAGATGAAACATCGCATCCGAGGTGACGCCAAGA
>JANNBI010000131.1:0-6725 GCA_031385345.1 Paracoccaceae bacterium
TGCAAGACCGCCTTTATCGACGCCCATACGCCCGGCTCGGATCAAAAGGAAAACTTTACCATCATTGGTGGGGGGGTGTCCGAAAGCCCGGATCAGCATGTGCATATCCGCGAAACGCCGGGCTTCAACATCGGGGCGGCCGGGCAGCCACCGAAATGCCGCAACTCTTTGCACAGCCACCGCACCGCCGAGGTGTTCTTTGTGCTGAAGGGGCGTTGGCGGTTTTTCTGGGGCCGTTGGGGTACGGCGGGTGAGTTTGTTGCCGAAGAAGGCGATATCTTTAACATCCCGACCGGAATTTTCCGCGCCTTTGAAAACATCGGTACGGATTACGGGATGATCATGGCCGTGCTGGGCGGGGATGATGCCGGTGGCGGCGTGATCTGGGCGCCGCAGGTGATCACTGACGCCAAGGATTACGGGTTGATCCTGGGCAAGAATGGCAAGCTGTACGACACCAAAAAGGGACAAAACCTGCCCGAAGGGGTGCCGCCGATGCCCTTGCTAACCGAGGAAGAGTTGAAAGCTTTTCCCGAACCCACTGCCGCCGATGTCGTTCCCCATTGCGTTGCCCGTTATCAAGATCTGATGGCGCTTTCGGACCGCCAGCCTGCCAAGGTGATCGGCGCGCAGGGCAAGTTGCGGGATCGTCCGGGGTTCGAGGTGGAGCTTTTGTCCCGCAATTCCATCCCCGCAACGCCCTACACGCTGGATCGGCACGAGGTTTTAATGCCGATGCGCGGCTATTGGCGGCTGACCTGGGCCGGAGGATCAACTGTACTGAACCCCGGCGATACCGCTGCCATCCCTCCGGGTCTGGAGCATTCGCTTGCGCCGTCCATGACCGGCGAATCCTCGCTCTACCGGGTGATCGGCACCGAGGATCGGGCGGGATTGACCGGGCGTCTGCTGTAAATTTCCAACCTGGGATGGGCAACCTGCCCGTCCCTGCTCCTTCTCCTGCCAATAAAATCACACGAAAGGTCTGACCATGCCGCTTTTGTCCACCCATGTTGGGTCTTTGCCGCGCCCTCAGGCCGTTGTCGATTTTCTTTTCGCCCGTGAACGGGGCGAAAACTTTGACATAGCGGCCTTTGACGCCTGCATGGCGGCGGCGGTTCTGGAAAACGTGCGCCGGCAAAAGCTGGCCGGGATCGACGTTGTATCGGACGGCGAGGCGTCAAAGATCAGCTATGCCACCTATGTCAAGGATCGGTACACCGGCTTTGGTGGTGACAGCCCGCGCAATGCCCCTGCCGATCTGAAACTATTTCCAACCTTTCTGGACCGTTTGGCCAAGGAAGGCGGCACGCCGCAATATGCGCGACCGCAATGCGTCGGGCCGGTCGCATCGAAAGGCCAAGGAGAGCTGCAGAAGGACATCGCAAATCTGAAAGCCGCAATGGCTGCACATGGGGTCACTCGTGGGTTCATGAACGCAGCCTCGCCCGGGGTGATCGCGCTTTTCCTGCAAAACGCGCATTATGCGACCCGTGAGGAATATCTGGCCGCCTTGGCCGACGCGATGCATGATGAATACAGCGCCATTCTGGCGGCCGGGCTGGATCTGCAACTGGATTGCCCCGACCTTGCCCTGTCGCGCCACATGTTGTTTGCCGACCTTAGCGACGCTGAATTTCTGAAGGTCGCCGCAACCCATGTCGAGGCGCTGCATCACGCGCTGCGAGGGCTGCCGCAAGACCGGATCCGCCTGCACATCTGCTGGGGCAATTACGAAGGTCCGCATGTCTGCGACATCGACATGGCCAAGGTATTTCCGCTGCTGATGCAGGTGCCCGCGCGGTATATCTTGTTTGAAACCGCCAACCCGCGCCATGGCCACGAATGGACCGTGTTTCGCGACCGCGCACGCGAGATTCCTGATGACAAGATCCTGGTTCCTGGTGCGGTGGACACGACAACCAATTTTGTCGAACACCCGGACCTGGTGGCGCAAAGGTTGGAACGTTTCACCTCGATCCTTGGATCGGACCGGGTGATGGCCGGGTCTGATTGCGGTTTTGGCACCTTTGCCGGATATGGCGCCGTTGATCCTGAAATCGCCTGGGCCAAACTCGCCACCCTGTCAGAGGGCGCGCGACGGGCAAAATGACCCCTCTGGTCCTGATCCCCGGCATGATGTGCGACGCCCGGATGTGGGGTGGCTTGCCCGCCCTGTTGCATCCGCGACGGGTGGGGCATGTCCTGCCGACCGATGCCGATACAATGCAGGCGCTGGCCGCCCATGTTCTGGCGCAGGCGCCACCGCGTTTTGCGCTTGCTGGTTTGTCGATGGGCGGCATCGTGGCGATGGAGGTGTTGCGCCAAGCTCCGGACCGGGTTGAACGACTGGCCCTGTTGGACACCAATCCCCGCGCTGAGTCGCCAGAGGTTCAAGCAAATCGGGCGTCCCAAATCGCGCGCGCGATGGCGGGGGATCTGGCCGGAGTTCTGCGCGACGACATGAAACCGAATTACCTGTTCCCCGGCCCGGACCGTGACGCGGTGCTGGATCTTTGCATGGATATGGCGCTGACGCTTGGCCCCGAGGTCTTTAGCAGACAATCCCGCGCGTTGCGGGATCGCGGCGACCAACAGGCCACATTGGCCGCTTTCAAAGGGCCAGCCTTGGTGCTGATGGGGGTGGGCGACCGGCTTTGCCCGCGCGACCGCCACCAACTGATGCATGACCTGATGCCGCAATCCAGATTTGCGGTCATTGCGGACGCGGGCCATCTGCCGACGCTGGAACAACCCGCCCAAACCGCTGCCGAACTGATACGCTGGCTGAACCAGCCCCAATAAGGATTTAGCTGATGGCGATCACCGATTTGAAGGCCCATTTCGCGGGTGGGGGCAAGGCCGTGAACGGCTGGTGCGCCATTCCCAGCGCCGTCACTGCGGAAATCATGGCCCGGCAGGGGTTCGATCTGATGACGGTGGATCTGCAACACGGGCTGATCGACTATCAGATGGCGCTGACGATGGTTCAGGTCTTGCAGGGCCTGCCCGCGCCGGTTCTGGCACGGGTGCCTTGGAATGAACCCGGTATATTGATGAAATGCCTAGATGCGGGGTTTTCCGGGGTGATTTGCCCGATGGTTAACACCGCCGAAGATGCCCGCCGTCTGGTGCAGTCAACGCGCTATGCGCCGTTGGGAAGCCGGTCCTTCGGGCCGACCCGCGCGAATATGGTCTATGGTACCGGCTATGCCAAGGCGGCCAATGCGTCAGTCATGGTGCTGGCGATGATTGAAACGCGAGAGGCGCTGGACAATCTTGATGCCATTCTGGCGGTGGAGGGGATCGATGGGGTTTATGTTGGCCCGTCCGATCTTGGCCTGTCCTTGGGCTATGAACCCACGCTAGAGCCGACCGCCCCAGAAGTTTTGCAAGCCATCGCGGCGATTGTGACCCGCGCCAAGGCTGCGGGCCGGATTGCCGGTATTCACACAGGGTCGCCCACGATGATCCGTCAGATGTTGGCGCAGGGCTATGATTTTGCCTCGCTTCTGACCGATGTCCGTCTGTTTGCGACGGCGGTGGCCGCCCAACTGGCCGCTGTCCGCCAGACAACCGCCGAGGTGGTGAAGGGGTATTGACGGTTTCGGACGGCAAAGGTTGCCCGGCGATTTGAACTAGCTTTCGCAGGCCTGATCACCCCAGAAGTCGTCCACTATTACTTAGAACCGAGGAGCTTGGAGGTTCGCGACAGGCTTGGGACCGTCAAAGGCGCGGCGCTCGCTCCGTCTGCGCTGAAATTTGCAGGCGATTTGCGGCTTGCTGACCCGCGGGACATTGACGAACATTTGCAGAACACTATGTTCGGTGAATGACAAAACCCACCCTTCAAGACAAGCTGGCGATCCTGTCGGATGCGGCGAAGTATGACGCTTCTTGCGCCTCTTCCGGGGGGGAAAAGCGGGATTCGCGCAAGGGTGGTCTGGGGTCATCCGGCGGCAGTGGCATTTGTCACGCCTATACGCCGGACGGGCGCTGCATCTCGCTATTGAAGATCCTGATGACCAATTTCTGCATCTTTGACTGCGCCTATTGCATCAACCGGGTATCTTCAAACGTCGAACGCGCACGCTTTTCGGTGGAAGAGGTGGTGACCCTGACGTTGGAATTCTACCGACGCAATTACATCGAAGGTCTGTTTTTGTCGTCGGGCATCATCCGATCGCCGGATCAGACCATGGCCGACATGGTCCGGATTGCGAAAACCCTGCGCGACGACCATGGGTTTCGCGGTTATATTCATCTGAAAACCATTCCCGACGCCTCGCCTGATTTGATCCGGCAGGCCGGACTTTATGCCGACCGCCTGTCGATCAACGTGGAACTGCCGCAAGACGACAGCCTGCGCAAATTGGCCCCGGAAAAGCGCCCCGAAACCATTCGTGCCACGATGGCGCAGGTCCGGGTGGAGGGGGAGGCGGCCAAAGACGTCTCTCATTCTGGCAAGAAGGCCCCGAAATTTGCCCCCGCCGGACAAAGCACCCAGATGATCATCGGCGCGGATGGCACGAACGATGTGACGATTCTGACCAGCGCCACCCGGCTTTACACCGGGTACAAGCTGCGCCGGGTGTATTATTCGGCGTTCTCTCCGATCCCGGATGCAAGTGCGCTGCTGCCGCTGATCCAGCCGCCGTTGCTGCGCGAGCATCGGTTGTATCAGGCGGATTGGCTGCTGCGGTTCTATGGATTCAGCGCCGAAGAAATTGCGATCGGGGCCACGGCTGGTAATCTGGATCTGGATCTTGATCCGAAACTCGCCTGGGCCTTGCAGCACCGGGGCTTGTTTCCGCTGGATGTGAACACGGCCAGCCGCGACATGCTGCTGCGGGTTCCGGGATTTGGCACACGGACGGTCGATCGCATCTTGTCGGCCCGCAAAAACCACAGCCTGCGGTACGAAGATCTGGTGCGCATTGGCGCGTTGATGAAAAAGGCGAAGGCCTTTGTCAGCCTGCCCGGTTGGACGCCCGGCGCGACCCTGGACGGTGCCGATTTGCGGGCGCGTTTCGCGCCACCGCCCGAACAATTGCGCCTGATTTGAGCTTTGCCGTCACCCTGCCCGACCGTGGCACCTTTGACGCCTGGCGCGACGCGGCGCGGACCGCGATCTCGCATCGCATCCCGCCGGATCAGATCGACTGGACGGGTACGGGCGGGTTGTTCGCCGCGGCCGCACTGCCTGATGCGCCCGGTCAGCATCAGGTGCGTGTGCCGACGGAGTTCGTCAAACTTGCCGGATCGGTGATTTGGCATTCCGCACCGGAACGGTTTGCGCTGCTGTACCAGGCGCTGTGGCGGATCGACAAGAAAGAGGGCGCACCCTTGTCGCAGGCCGATGCTTTGGGACGCCGTTTGAACCTGCTGGCAAAGAATGTTGGCCGCGACATCCACAAGATGCACGCCTTTGTGCGGTTTCGTGAATGTCCGTCGGAGGGTCCGCGTCGTCGTTTTGCGGCGTGGTTTGAACCGGAACACCACACCCTTGAACCCGGATCCGCCTTTTTCGCCAAGCGGTTTACCGATATGGACTGGATGATCGCCACGCCGTCGCTGACCGCCAATTTTCAGGACGGCACGCTTAGGTTCGGGCCAGCGGGCCTGCGCCCTGACTTGCCGGAGGATGCGTCCGAGACGCTATGGGCCACCTATTTTGCCAATATCTTCAATCCCGCGCGCGTCAAACTGGATGCGATGCGGTCCGAGATGCCCAAGAAATACTGGAAAAACCTGCCCGAAACCCGGCTGATCCCCGAAATGCTGAAAGATGCCGAGGCGCGGGTACAACGGATGCGTGACGCCGGCAGCACGGCGGCGCGTCCGGGGTCGGCAATCATTTCGACCCGCTATCGCAATGCGATGCCGCAGGTGCCTGACCTGCCCGCCACGCTGCATGATGCGCAACTGGCGGCCGCCGGATGCCGTCGCTGTGGCCTGTGTGAAGCCGCCTCGCAAACCGTTTGGGGCGAAGGTGCCGCCGATTCCACGCTGATGATCGTGGGCGAGCAACCGGGTGATCGCGAGGATCTGGAAGGGCGCCCTTTCATCGGACCGGCGGGGCAGGTGTTGCGGCAATCCATGGCCTTGGCCGGCATCGACCCCGCCAAGGTCTGGCTGACCAATGCAGTCAAACATTTCAAATTCACCCCACGCGGCAAGCAACGCCTGCACCAGTCGCCTGACCGGGCCGAGATTGACCATTGCCGGTGGTGGCTGGGGCTGGAGCTTGGATTTGTTCAGCCACGTGTGACTTTGGCCCTTGGCGCCAGTGCCGCCCTTTCGTTGACCGGCAATGCCGATCCGCTGGGCAGCCGCCGTGGCACTGTCGAGATGGGGCTGCATGACGGGCCGGTTCTGATCTCTTGGCACCCTTCCTATATTCTGCGACTTACCGACCCGGCCCAGCAACAAAGGGCGCGCCACGAATTGCAGGACGATCTGGCAACCGCATTGGCGATGGCAAATGCCGCCTGACCTGTCGAATGTTGCGGATCTTTTCGGCCAAAGCTTTACGCGCGCCGTTGCCGCCCCACCTTCTGCTGACACTGGGGATGGCTGGACGTGACCGAAAGGAATTCAAAACAAAACTGGGCGGCGGTGCCGACTGGCCGCGCCGCAAGGCTGTTGCATATGGGCGGCATCGCGGCCGGGATTGCCGGGAATGTAATGGCGCGGGGCCTTGGCCAGATGGCGACTGGGCGACG
>JANNBI010000132.1:0-14795 GCA_031385345.1 Paracoccaceae bacterium
ACCTGATGGCGTGCCAGTTTCTGGCGGCAAATGCGCAACGCATTGATCGTGCGGGCCATCGACGCGCGGCTAAGTTTGCCAGAACTTTCAAGCCCTTGGCCCAGTTGGACCGATTTTGAAAAGCTATCGATCACATGAAATTGACTGCCCTTGGGTTGGGCAATCAGCATCCGACACGAATTTGTACCCAGATCAAGCGCAGCATACAGCCGCTCTTGACCGGGTTCGGGGGAACCGGTCGCAAGTCCTTCGCGAGAAACATCAACCGATGCCTCAACCGCAGGTGCTTTGGCGTCCGCTCCCCGGGGACGCAGGGGCGCCATATCGCCCTCCATATGTGGTTAAGGTGACGCTATCGCGGATGGTCAGGTCTGGCAAGCGAAAGGCCCGCCCGCCCCTTGCACGCCGTCCGGGGTCGCCGGCAACACGCGCCATGTCGAAATCCGACCTTACCTGTCGCTGACGGGCGATTAGAACAGGGATCAGGCAGGCAATGGGGAATCGATCAAATGGCAGAGGTTACCGTGGTCTATTGGCGCGATATTCCGGCGCAGGTGATCGTTGGCAAGGGCCGCCGCGCCGCCAAAGTGCAGCTGTCCGAACGGTTTGAACAGGCCATCGACCGCTGTGCGATGAAGATCGGTGCCAAGGATGCCGATGCCTATCTGGCCGAATGGCGCAAGGCCGAACCCTATACCGTGGACGGCGACGATACCGAGGTGGCCGCCGCCACCGCCGCGAGCCTTGAAGCCGAATTTGACACCGATCGCTTGAAAACCCTGATCAACGCCGAAGGCTGGGCCACCAAGCCCTGACCCCAGTATAGGAGAGGCCGATGGCCCTAAGCTTCTTCCGCAAGGATCCGACCCCATCCCATGCCGGCAACGCCCTTCAGCTTGAGGCGTTTTTGCACGGCTATTCGATCGAGGTCATGCCGCGAACCGCCGAGAAAATCGACGATTTCCGCGCCCTGTTGCCGCGCGGCACCCGCGTTTACGTCGCCCATATCGAAGGCACCTTGATCGAGGATATGGTTGCCACCGCCAAACGTGTCGCCGCCGAAGGCTTTGATGTCATGCCCCATTTCCCGGCGCGCATCATCAAGGACAAGGCAACGCTGACCGATTGGGTCGCACGCTACCGCGATGTCGGCGTGGCGCAGGCCCTGCTGCTGGCGGGCGGCGTGGCGCAACCCTACGGTGATTTCGCCACCTCGATGGACCTTTTGGACTCCGGGGCTTTTGCCGGTTTCACCCGTCTGCATGTCGCGGGCCATCCCGAAGGCAACAGGGACATTGATCCCGACGGCTCTGACCGCATGGTGATGGAGGCGGCCCGCTGGAAATCCGCTTTTGCCGAGCGTACCGATGCGAAAATGGCCATGGCCACCCAGTTCTGCTTTGAAGCGGCCCCGGTGATCGCTTGGGTTGATCGTCTGGCGGCCGAGGGCGTGAAACTGCCGGTTCATATCGGCATCGCCGGTCCGGCCAAGCTGCAAACCCTGATCAAATTCGCCATCGCCTGCGGTGTTGGCCCATCTCTGCGCGTGTTGCAAAAGCGCGCGATGGATGTGACCAAACTTCTGCTGCCGTACGAGCCGACCGAAGTTCTGGCCGATCTTGCCGCGCACAAGGCCAAGACGCCCGGCTTTGGCATCGAACAGGTGCATTTCTTTCCTCTTGGCGGTATCAAGACCAACGCCCAATGGGTCACAGACAACGGCGGCACCTCGGGCCAGCCGGCAAACGCTTAAGAGATAGGTTTAAGAATGACCCGTACCGTACTGGAATCAAAGACAAAGACCGTGATCATCGGCTTTGATGAGCCCTTCACCGTGATCGGGGAGCGCATCAATCCCACCGGCCGCAAAAAGCTGGCAGCAGAGCTGGAAATGGGCAATTTCGACACCGTTCTGCGCGATGCGCTGGAACAGGTCGCTTGCGGGGCCACGGTTCTGGACATCAATTCGGGCGCGGTCTTTACCAATATGATGGCGCAGGATCCGCGCTATGCCGACAACAACTTTGTCGAGCCGCCGCTGATGAAACGCTTGATCGAAATGGTGCAGGGCGTGGTCGATGTGCCCTTGTGCATCGACTCCTCCGTCCCCGGCGCGCTGGAGGCTGGTTTGATGGCCTGCGAGGGCCGCCCTCTGCTGAACTCGGTCACGGGCGAAGAGGATCGGCTGGAACTGGTCCTGCCGCTGGTCAAGAAATACAACGTGCCCGTCGTGGCCATTTCCAACGATGACACCGGTATCTCGCAAGATCCTGACGTGCGCTTTGCCGTCGCTAAAAAGATTGTGCAGCGCGCCGCTGATTTCGGCATTCCCGCGCATGACATCGTGGTTGACCCGCTGGTCATGCCGATCGGCGCCATGTCCACCGCCGGCAATCAGGTGTTCGCGCTTGTGCGTCGCCTGCGTGAAGAATTGGGCGTGAACACCACCTGCGGCGCCTCAAACATCTCGTTCGGTCTGCCCCAGCGCCACGGCGTCAATGCCGCTTTCCTGCCCATGGCGATTGCCGCCGGCATGACCAGCGCCATCATGAACCCGGTCCGTCAGGTTGAGATGGAGGCGATCCGCGCCGCCAACATGCTGATGAACCACGATCCGAACGGGGGGGAGTGGATCAAGTTCGCCAAGATCCTTGAAGCCGTCGAAGGCGGTTTGTCCTTTGCCGAAGCGTCTGCCGCCGCAACCTCTGCCTCCAGCGGGCGTCGCGGCGGGCGTCGCGGGCGCGCCTGACGGCTTTGGCGGCGGCGCAGCGGTCCTTTTTGGGTCGCCTTGCCGCCGGTGCGCTGTTTTGCGGCGCAAACGCGCCTTGCCGTTGGACAATCGCCGCCTAAACTTGGGATCATGAACAAACCTTTGCGCATCGATGCTTCTGCAGTTCCCGCCCGGTCATGGGATGATCCGGCGCGCGGCACGTTGACCTGGACGCCGCTGTTTTCCAAAGACACGACCGCGACCGGCGCTCTGGTTTGCGGTATCTCTGATATTCAGCCCGGTCAGCATTTTGCTCTGCACAGCCACCCCGAGCCCGAGGTTTACTTTGGGATTTCCGGTGCCGGTGAGGTGATGATCGACGGGGTGCCCCATCTGTTGGCCCCCGGCGTTGCCCTGTACATTCCCGGCGACGCCCTGCATGGCATCTTGCAGGTCAGCCAGCCGCTGCGCTGGTTCTACACCTTCGCCTGCGACAGTTTTGACCAGATCGCCTATCACTTCCCCCACGAAGGTGCTGCCAATGCACCCAGCCCGAGGCACCCATGACCAAAGACGCCCTCGTTATTTTCACGCCTTCGGGCAAACGCGGCCGCTGTGCCGTTGGCACGCCGATCCTGACCGCCGCGCGGCAATTGGGTGTCGATCTGGATTCGGTCTGCGGCGGGCGCGGCATCTGTTCCAAATGCCAGATCAGCCCCGGCTACGGCGATTTCGCCAAGCATGGCGTGACGGTTTATGATGATGCGCTGACGCCGTGGAACTCGGTTGAAGAGCGTTACAAATCCAAGCGCGGCATGGCCCCGGGCCGCCGTCTGGGCTGTCAGGCCTGCGTGATGGGCGATGTCGTCGTCGATGTGCCGCCCGAATCTCAGGTCCACAAGCAGGTCATCCGCAAATCCGCCACCCAGCGCGATATCGTGATGGACCCCGCCACGCGCAGCTATTTCGTCGAGGTGGCCGAACCCGACATGCACGAGCCGACCGGCGATTTTGAACGGCTGAAAACCGCGCTGGCCGATCAGTGGCAGGTGTTTGATCCTGTTACCACCCTGCCCGTCCTGCGTCGCCTGCAACCCAGCCTGCGCAAGGGCGGCTGGAAGGTCACCGTGGTTATCAACCGCGGCAATCACGACGCCGCCCCGCGCATCCTTGACGTCTTTCCCGGTTTTCACGAAGGCGGGCTTTATGGGCTGGCCATTGATCTTGGCTCGACGACCATCGCGGCGCATCTGTGCGATCTTCAGGACGGGGCGGTTCTGGCCTCATCCGGTCTGATGAACCCGCAGATCCGCTTTGGCGAAGACCTGATGAGCCGGGTGTCCTACGCCATGATGAACCCCGGCGGCGATGTGGAAATGACCCGCGCCGTCCGCGAGTCCATCAACGCCCTCGCCAAATCCATCGCGGACGAGGCAAAGATCGACCCCAAGGCCATCTTCGAGGTGGTCTTCGTTATGAACCCCGTCATGCACCACCTGCTGATGGGCATTGATCCGGTCGAACTGGGTCAGGCGCCCTTTGCGCTGGCGACCTCGGGCAGCATGACGCTGAACGCCTCGGAACTGGACTTGACCGCAATCCATGACGCCGCCCGCGTCTATGTCCTGCCCTGCATCGCGGGCCATGTCGGGGCCGATTGCGCCGCCGTTGCCCTGTCCGAAGAGCCCAGCAAATCCAAGGATATGGTGCTGATCGTCGATGTCGGCACCAATGCCGAACTGCTGCTGGGCAATGAAACCCGCGTCTTGGCCTGTTCGTCACCCACTGGCCCGGCGTTTGAAGGCGCGCAAATCTCTAGCGGCCAGCGCGCCGCGCCAGGTGCGATTGAGCGGGTCGAAATTGATCCCGTCACCAAGGAACCGCGTTTCCGCGTCATCGGGTCCGATCTGTGGAACACCGATGCGGGCTTTGACGCCGCCACCGCCGCATCCGGCATCACCGGCATCTGCGGATCAGGGATTATCGAGGCTGTGGCCGAAATGCGCATGGCGGGTCTGGTGGATCCGGGCGGCCTGATCGGCGGACCGGACCAGACGGGCACCGCACGCTGCATCCCCGAAGGGCGCACGCATTCCTATGTGTTGCACGACGGCACCGCCAAGGGCGGCCCAATGATCACCGTGACCCAAGGCGACATCCGCGCAATCCAGCTGGCCAAGGCCGCCCTTTACGCCGGGGCCAAACTGCTGATGGATGAAATGGGCGTAAATACCGTTGACCGCGTCACGCTCGCCGGGGCCTTTGGCGCACATATCAGCCCCAAACACGCCATGGTTCTGGGTATGATCCCCGATGTGGCCCTGAACAAAGTCACCTCGGCGGGCAATGCCGCCGGCACCGGCGCGCGGATCGCGCTGTGCAGTCGGGCGGCGCGTGATGCGATCGAGATGACCGTTCATCAGATTCACAAGGTCGAAACCGCCATCGAACCGCGCTTTCAGGAACATTTCGTCAATGCCTCGGCCATTCCCAATGCTGTGGACACCTTCCCCGAATTGTCCAAGATCGTGACCCTGCCGCAGGTGTCGTTCAACACCTCCGGCTCGGGTGGCGATGGCGGCAGACGGCGTCGGCGGTAGGGGACAGGGGGTGACATTTGGCACAAGCCCGCTACGATAGGCCTATGGATGATTCAATTGGCCCGCTGCTGATCCGCATTGCTGCGCAAGACCGTTTGGCCTTTCGTGATCTGTACACGCAAGTTTCCTCGAAACTTTTGGGCGTACTGATCCGTATGTTAGGTCAAAGGGCTGAAGCAGAGGATGCCTTGCAAGAAGTTTTCACCAAAGTCTGGCTGCGTGCCGGTAAATACGACCCAGATCGCGGGTCGGCGGCGGCATGGCTGACAACCATGGCGCGCAACCACGCCATCGACCGTTTGCGGGCCCGCCCGCCACGCAGCGACGGCGATGATGCCTTGCCCGATATTCCCGACACCGCCCTGCGCGCCGATGAACGTCTGGTCGCCATGGGCGAGGCGCGGCGCATCACCGATTGTTTTGCCACGCTGGAACCGGATCGGTCCGCCGCGGTCAAAGGGGCCTATCTGGACGGTTTAAGTTATGACGACCTGGCGCGGCGCTTTGATGTGCCCTTGAACACCATGCGCACCTGGCTTCGACGCGGACTTCTGTCCCTGCGGGAGTGTATGGAAAAATGACCCCGGAATTGTATGACGACGAAAACGATCTTCTGGCGGCCGAATATGTGCTGGGCGTGCTGGCTTTGGTTGACCGCGTGGCGGTTGAGGCTCGGTTGAAAACCGATCAAGCCCTTTCGGCCAGCGTTGCCGCCTGGGAAATGCGGTTGCATCCGTTGCTGGATGCGGTGACCCCGGTTGACCCCTCGCCGGACGTGCTGACCCGGATCGAAGCGCGCTTGTTCCCCAAAGCCGCCCGCAAGCCTTGGTTTGCCGGGTTCTGGGCTTTGGGCGGCGCGTCTTTGGCCGCCGTTCTGGTCGCGGTGTTCCTGTTCAACGCCACGCCGACGCCAACCTTTACGGCCACGCTGGCCGCGAATGAGTCCGATGTCAGCTATCTGGTGCAGGTGTCCGATGCGGGCATTCAATTGACCCTCTCTGGCCCTGCCCCGACCGAAGCGCAATCGCATGAACTGTGGTTGATCGTCGGTGACGCCGCCCCTGTTTCATTGGGTCTGATCGGTGCCAACCCCCTGCCGCTGCCTGCCACCTTGGCGCCCGGCATGATTCTGGCCGTATCGCTGGAACCCGCTGGCGGTTCGACGACCGGCGCGCCCACCGGCCCGGTCGTGGCCCTTGGCCCGCTGCAAAGCATCTAGGTTAAGTTTTTTCGATCACAGGACCGTGATCGGTGAAACTTAACCGCCCCTCCCCCCGTTTACCTAAGTGAAAGGCAAGACGGACTTGCCTTCACAAACCGGGAGAGACCCTATGAAACTGTTCCTCGCAACTGCTGCCTTCGCTGCCCTGACGGCTGGTATGTCCTTCGCAGAAAACCCGATGGTCGGTGGCGCTGCAATGTTCGAAGACAAGAACATCGTCGAAAACGCGCTGAATTCGGCCGATCACACCACGCTGGTGGCTGCTGTTCAGGCTGCCGGTCTGGCCGAAACCCTGATGGGCGCTGGCCCGTTCACCGTGTTCGCCCCCACCAACGAAGCCTTCGCCAAACTGCCGGCCGGCACCGTTGAAACCCTGCTGAAGCCCGAAAACAAGGATCAGCTGGTCAAGATCCTGACCTGCCACGTCGTTGCCGCCAATGCCATGTCCTCGGACATCATGGGCATGATCGAGGCCGACGGCGGAATGCACACCGTGTCCACCGTGGGTGGCTGTGACTTCACCGTCATGACCAAAGACGGCAAAGTGATGATCAAGGACGGCATGGGCAACATCGCCACCGTCACCATCGCAGATGTGAAACAGTCGAACGGCGTGATCCATGTGATCGACACGGTTCTGCTGCCCGCCATGTAAGGGCCAAAAGCCCCAAGGTGCATTGCAACGGGTTGCGGACAAGGGTACTTCCTCAGGCCCCCAACCATGACCCTCTATTTTCCCCCCGCGCCTTGGGGAGCCACCCTTACTAGCTGACCCTGCGGATCATGGCCCCGCAGGGTCAGCGCCTTTTTATCGACCGCTTGACGCCGCCTGCCCGCTGTCTTATCTGACCCTGACGCGGGTGTAGCTCAATGGCAGAGCAGCAGCTTCCCAAGCTGAATACGAGGGTTCGATTCCCTTCACCCGCTCCAATTTCCCGACCTTTCCCTTTGCCGTCAGACCGGATACTCCTTGGCGGTCAATTTCCGGAGGTTTTTCATGAACACAGATATCACCCGCATCGGCATCGGTGCGCGCATGTCCGAAGCCGTGTCTTATAATGGCATCATCTGGCTTGCGGGTCAGGTCGGCACGCCCGGCGCCTCCGTGGCCCAGCAAACCGCCGATTGTCTGGCCGAGGTGGACCGCATCCTTGCCGCCGCCGGCACCGACAAGACCCTCATCCAGTCGGAGCAGATCTGGCTGGCCGATATCTCAACATTCGCGCAGATGAATGCGGTCTGGGACACCTGGGTGCCCGCTGGTCATACCCCGGCCCGCGCCACGGGCGAGGCTAAACTGGCCACGCCGGAATATCTGGTCGAGGTGATCGTCACCGCCGCGCTGAACTGACCGCAAACCTTTGCGATCCACCGTAAAAGGGGGCCAACCGGCCCCCTTTGTCACATCTTCAGATAGGCCACCAAGGCGGCTGTCGATCCATCCTTGCCCTCGGTGCCGACCTTGCCTTCCAGCACCGGCTGCAAGGCCAGCGCCAGCTCTTTGCCCAATTCCACGCCCCATTGGTCATACGAATTGACGCCCAGAATGACACCTTCAACAAAGACCCGGTGTTCGTACAAGGCAATGATCTGACCCAGCACAAACGGCGTCAGTTTCGGATAGACCAGCGTCGTGCTGGGACGGTTGCCCGGAAACACCCGGTGGCGGGCCTGCCGCTCCACCTCGGCGCCTTCAGCCCCTTTGCGCGCCATGATCGCCCGCGCCTCGTCCAGCGACCGACCGCGCAGCAGCGCCTCGGATTGCGCCAGACAGTTTGAAACCAACAGCAAATGCATATGCGCCAGATCGGGTTCATGCCCCTCGCGCGCCAACAGAAACTCGCAAGGCACCACCCGGGTGCCCTGATGGATCAATTGGTAAAACGCGTGCTGGCCGTTGGTGCCGGGCTCGCCCCAGACCACCGGGCCGGAATGGATCGCCAGATCCGACCCGTCCATCGCCACGCGCTTGCCGTTGCTCTCCATTTCCAGCTGTTGCAGATAGGCGGGCAGGCGCAGCAACCGCTGATCATAGGGCAGCACGGCGCGGGTGGCATAGCCGCAGATCTGGTTGTGCCAGATGCCGACCAGCGCCAGCATGACCGGCATGTTCGCCTCGAACGGATCGTTCAGAAACCGCTCATCCATGTCGTGGCCGCCGGCAAGGAACTGATCAAACGCCTCTGGCCCCACCGCCAGCATCACCGCCAGACCGATCGGCCCCCACAGCGAATAGCGCCCGCCGACCCAATCCTCGAACCCGAAAACCAAAGCGGGATCAATGCCATAAGCGGCGGTCTTTTGCGCTGCCGTGCTGACGGCGGCAAACTGCGCGCCGGGATTGGTCACCACCTTCGCCATCCATGCCTTGGCAGTATCGGCATTGGTCATCGTCTCGATCGTGGTAAAGGTTTTAGAGGCGACGATCACCAGCGTCGTCAGCGGGTTCAATCCGGCCAGCACATCATGCACATGCGCCCCGTCCACGTTGGACACATAATGCACGCGCGGCCCGTCGTGATAGGGTGCCAGCGCCAGCGTCGCCATCACCGGCCCCAGATCCGACCCACCGATGCCGATGTTCACCACATCCGTATAGGCCCCGCCCTGCCCCGTGATCGCCCCTGACCGCACCGCCCGCGCAAACTCTGCCATCCGTGCCTTGACCGCCAGAATCTGCGGCACGACATCCGCGCCTTCGGTCGAAATCGCCACGCCTTCCGGCGCGCGCAGCGCCACATGCAGCACCGCTCGTCCTTCGGTATCGTTGATCTTTTCGCCGCCAAACATCGCCTCGCGCTTTTCCGCCACGCCCGAGGCTTTGGCCAAAGCGATCAGCGCCGCCTTGGCCCCGGCGTCGATATTGGTCTTGGAATAATCCAGCACCATCGCCCCGGCCCGCGCCGAAAACGCCTGCGCGCGCTGCGCATCAGCGCGGAACAGATCCAGAATGGGGCGATCCTTTACGGCGGATTGCGCAGCAAGAAGGGGGTTCCAAAGGTCCGACATGGCTTACTCCGCCCAATGAATAGTGGCTTGCGGCAGCACCAATGCAATCGGTGCCTCCATCGGGGTCAGGGTCTGGGCGCGCAGGATCGCCGCGCGCTTGTCCTGACCGGTGATCAGAATATGGATATGCCGCGCGCCGGTCAGCGCCGGGGCGGTCAGGGTGATGCGCGGCTCTCCGGCCGCTTCGGCCCGCATCGGCAGCAACAACGGCGCCTCGGCGGCCAGACCAAAGGCCAGCAGATCCGCACCCGGAAAAAGCGAGGCGGTGTGCATATCGCCCCCCATCCCCAGCAGCAGAACGTCAATCGGCAGATGCGGGCGCAAGCCATCCGCCAGATCGGCCAGACTGTCCTCCGGTTCGGGGGCATCGGCATAAAGCAGTACCAGATGCGCCGCCGCGGCGCGGCCCTGCAACAGCCGTTCGCGAAGAAGGCGGGTGTTTGACCGCGGGCTGTCTTCGGGCACCCAGCGTTCATCGTTCAGCACCACGGTGACCTGCGCCCAGTCCAGATCAACCTCGGTCAGCGCGTCAAACACCGGCCCCGGCGTGGTGCCGCCCGGCACCGACAGCGTTGCGCGCCCCCGTGCCGCCAGCGCCGCGCGCAATTCCTGCGCGATGACATCGGCCAGACCGGTCATCAGCGCCGCCCGCGTGGGATAGGTGGCAAAGCTCATCCCTTGATTTCCCGCCAGCGCCGCCCGTCGCGGTGCATCAACATCAGCGCATCCTCCGGCCCGCCAGAGCTGGCATCATAGCTTTGTGGCTTGTCGCCGCGCTGTTCCCAGCCTTGGATGATCGGATCGGTCCAGGCCCAGGCCGCCTCCACCTCGTCGCCGCGCATGAACAGGGTCTGGTTGCCGCGGATCACATCCATGATCAGCCGCTCATAGGCGTCCGGCACATCCTCGGCCTCAACCCCCAAAGCATCGGCAAAGGCCATGTCTAGCGGCACCTGCATCAGGCGCATGCCGCCCGGCCCCGGTTCCTTGATCATCATCATCAGTTCCATGCCCTCATTCGGCTGCAACCGGATGACCAGCACGTTTTCCTTCCACCCCTTCGCATCGTCAAAGATCGAGTGTGGCGGTTCCTTGAAGGTGATCGCGATTTCGCTGGCCCGCCCGCGCAGCCGCTTTCCGGTGCGCAGATAGAACGGCGTGCCTTTCCAGCGCCAGTTGGCGATATTGACCTTCAGCGCGATGTAGCTTTCGGTTTTGGAGGCCGGGTTTTCGCTATGTTCGACATAGCCCCCCTCGCCGCCACCCGCCAGATATTGCCCGCGCACGATGTCGGCGGGCTTTACCGGTTCCAGCGCCCGGATCACCTTCAGCTTTTCGTCCCGTACCGCGTCGGGGTCAAAGTGATAGGGCGGCTCCATCGCGATCAGGCACAATAGCTGCATCATATGGTTCTGCACCATGTCTCGCATCGCGCCCGAGGTGTCGTAATAGGCGCCGCGCCCGTCCACCCCCACGGTTTCGGCCACGGTGATCTGGACATGATCGACATATTCCGATTTCCACAGTGGCTCGAACAGGATGTTGGCAAAGCGCACCGCCATCAGGTTCTGCACGGTTTCCTTGCCCAGATAATGATCTATCCGATAGATCTGCCCCTCGTTGAAATGGCTGGCCAGAACCGCGTTCAGCGCCTTGGCGCTGGCCAGATCGCGGCCAAAGGGCTTTTCCACCACGATCCGGCTCCAGGCATCGGCAATGCCATTGGCATGCAGCCGCTCGGCCAGATCGCCAAACAGCGCGGGCGCGACCGAGAAATAGAAGGCCCGCACCACATTTGGACGCATCTTGGCGCGTAAAATGTCCCAGCCGCCTGTCCCCTTGGCATCAATCGAGACATAGCCGATCCGCGCCAGAAACTCGGCAATCGCCGGGGCCTCGCGCCGGGCCTGCGGCACGAATTCCTCGATCGCCTCGGCCACCATTGTGCGAAACGCTTCTTCGGTCAGATCGGCGCGCGCCGCCCCGATGATCCGGCTTTCCGCCGTCATCTGACCGGCCAGAAAACGCCGGTACAGCCCCGGCAGGATCTTGCGCCGGGCCAAATCGCCGGTGCCGCCAAAAATCACCAGATCAAAAGAATCAACCGGAATAACGCGCGAAACCATTGCAAACCTCGTCTAGAGACGCGCCTGTTAGCGCTAACGTGGCGCTTTTATCCCGCCTCATGCCCCATGTCTAGCACCGCTTCGCGACAATTCCCAAGCCTCCTGCAAAACCAAGCGCAGCTAAATATCCTCAATCGCCTGACCGCGCACCCGCAACAGCCCCGGTTCCGCCGCCAACCGCTGCACCACCCGCTCCAACGCGTCATCCGTCGCCCCCTCGCCCGAGACATTGACCTCGATCAGCACCGCCCCACCCTCAGCAGGTTGCGACATCACTTCCGACAGATGCAGCCCATTCATCGCCAGCACGCGCAAGATCAGCGCCCGCGTCGCCGCCTCATCCGCGGACGTCACCGTCACGCTGACCCGGCAGGCCCGCGTCAGCGGCACCCCGGCTTTGGTATGCTTTTTCAGGAACTTGACCAAGGGGCGCAGCCCCAGATTGATGAACACCACCAACCCCGTCAGCAACAACGCGAAATCCCAGGCCCCGATCCCCGATATCAGCCCGACCGCCGCCGAACACCACAGCGTCGCCGCCGTGTTCAACCCATGCACGTTGAATCCGTCGCGAAAGATGATCCCGGCACCCAGAAAGCCGATGCCGGACACGACCTGCGCCGCCACCCGCGTCAGGCTGACCTCTCCCGGCACCAATTGAGAGAAGATCACAAAGGCCGCCGCCCCCATCGCCACCAGCGCATTGGTGCGCAGGCCCGCCATGCGCTGCCGCACCTGCCGTTCAGACCCGATCACCGCACCGCAGGTCAAGGCCACGCCCAGATTGATCGCCGCCGCTTGCAGCAGAATGGTCATGCCCGGATCCCTTGCCCAAAACGACAGTGCATCATGCGGCGAAGCGGTCCGGCGCGCAAGAAACGACGCTTTACGCGTCCAACTCGGCATCCCAATACAGGTAATCCATCCAGCTTTGATGCAGATGGTTCGGCGGAAAGCGCCGCCCGTGGCTTTGCATTTCTTCCGCCGACGGCATGCGCGGCGCGCGCGACAGATGAAGCCCCGATTGCTTCAGCGTCTTGGCCCCCTTGCGCAGATTGCAGGGGCTGCACGCCGCCACCACATTCTCCCAGCTTGTCACGCCGCCACGGGACCGCGGCATCACATGGTCAAAGGTCAGATCGCCCTTGGACCCGCAATATTGGCAACAAAACTCGTCGCGCAGAAAAAGATTGAAGCGCGTGAAGGCCACGCGCTTTTGGGGTCGAAGATAGTCTTTCAGCACCACGACCGAGGGTATGCGGAACTCTTGTCGCTGGCTGCGCACCACGGCGTCATATTCGGCCACAATCGACACCCGGTCCATAAAGACCGCCTTCATCGCATCCTGCCAAGGCCATAGCGACAAAGGATAATAACTTAACGGGCGATAATCCGCATTCAGCACCAAGGCAGGATGACTGCGCAGCGCTGCCGGTTCACGTACAAACTCACTTCGAAAACTGCCGTCCATGTCCCATCTCGGTTGTTCAAGTGGTTCAGGCCTAATAAGACCACTATATCTGGCGTCATGGCCAAGGCAAGCCCAACATCTTCGATAGATAGGCCGCAAAGGTCACAAAGAAATGACGCCATTGGCGGAAATCCGCGGCCTTTCGTCGCCCGACCTTATCAGGTCCATCAGCGCCCGGTATCACTGCCGGACCCATCGCTAAGAAGGCATTTCATGACCCGTTCCGCAGCACTTGCCGTTTGTCTGGCCCTGACCCTGACCATGGGGCTTTCTTCCTGCGGTCGCGGTCCGGGCGATCAGGTCAGCCAGTCCGACCTTTACCCCGGCGAGACGCCCGAAATGCGCGCCCTGATCGTGAAATACGCTGATCTGTACGACATGCCGCAAAGCCTGCTGCACCGGGTGATCCAGCGCGAAAGTGACTATAATGCTACGGCGCGCAACGGCCCCTATTACGGGTTGATGCAAATCCTGCCGCAGACCGCCGCCACGATGGGTTTCAATGGCCCGGCCTCGGCCCTGCTGGATGCCGAAACCAACCTGAAATACGCCGGGAAATATCTGGCCGGCGCTTGGCTGGTGTCCGGTGGCGATCAGGACGAGGCGGTGAAGTGGTACGCCTCGGGCTATTATTACGAGGCGAAACGTCTGGGTCTGCTGGAAGAAACCGGCCTGCGCAGCTAGGATCATGGTTAGAAAGCAGTTAACAAGAAAAGTTAAGCCGCTGATATAAAAGTATAAAGCAAAATGTCCAGATCTGGACGCTTAATACCAGGCGTCCGCCATCCCGGCCTTTTTGCGCCCCACATAGTCGGTCAACTCGTCGCGGATACCCTCATCCAAGGCAGGGGCCTCAAACTCCGCCAGCCGCTTTTTCCACAGCTTGTTGGCCCGCATGGCCGCATCGGTGGACCCCGCCAGCTCCCATTTCTCGAACGGTTCATTGTCGGATAATTCGCTGTCCCAGAACGCGGTTTCATAATGCTTCATCGTGTGCGAACAGCCAAAGAAGTGGTTGCCCGGCCCGACCTCGGCAAAGGCATCGACGGCAAGCTGGTCATCATCCATCTTGATCCCGTCCAGATAAGAATGCAGCGCCCCGCACAGATCGGCGTCCATCATGAACTTCTCGTAGGACATGCTTAGCAAGCCATCCAAGAACCCGGCGGAATGCAGGATGAAATTCGCCCCGCAATGCACCGCCGCCAGCATCGACATCGTCCCCTCCATCATCGCCTGCCCGTCCGGCAGCTTTGACGTGGTGAAATTGCCCGAACAGCGCAGCGGCAGCTTCAGCCGCCGCGCCAACTGCCCGATCACCTGGCTGCCGATGGCCGGTTCTGGCGTCCCAAAGGTGGGCGAGCCCGACCGCAACGACATCGACGACAGGAAGTTGCCAAAGATCACCGGCGCGCCCTTGCGTTCCAGTTGGGTCAAGGCGCAACCGGCCATCGTCTCGGCCAGCGACTGCACGATCCCCCCCGCATTGGTCACCGGCCCCATCGCGCCACCAAGGATGAACGGCACCACCACCGCCGCCTGATTTGCCCGCGCATAGGCCCTGAGGCTGCGGGTCATCGTCCCGTCCCAGACCAGCGGCGAGTTCACGTTGACATTGCCCAGGATCACGCAGTTTTGGTCCACGAACTCCGCCCCG
>JANNBI010000160.1:0-9897 GCA_031385345.1 Paracoccaceae bacterium
AAAAACCCCCTACCCAAACCCCACCCCCCCAAAAACTCCCCCGCCCCCCCCCGGGGGGGGTCGGGGGGGGGGGGGGGCCCGCCACCCCCGGCCCCCGCCGTCAGTAAAAACTCTGCGGATCGATATCGACCGTCAGCCGCACCGATCCCGGCAACTTCACCTGCGCCAGCCAGGCCGCCACTGCCGCCTGCACCGCCGCCCCCTTGGCCGCCTTCACCAGCAACCGCACCCTGTGCCGCCCGCGCACCCGCGCCACCGGGGCCGGGGCCGGGCCGTAAACCACCGCCCCGATGGCCCGCAGCGGCCCGTCCCGCCGCGCCAGTTCGGCGCCGATGTCAAACACCGCCGCCACGTCCGGACTGGACAGGATCACCCCCACGAACCGGCCATAGGGCGGCACCCCGGCTGCGCGCCGTTCTGCCGCTTCGGCGGTCCAGAACGCCTCTTCGTCGCCGCCCAGAATGGCGCGGATCACCGGATGCTCGGGCTGATGGGTCTGCAAATAGGCCGCCCCCGGCCGCTCCGCCCGCCCGGCCCGCCCCGCCACCTGCCGCATCAGCTGAAACGTCCGCTCCGCCGCACGCAGATCCGACCCCTGCAACCCCAGATCCGCATCGATCACCCCGACCAGCGTCAGCAAGGGAAAGTTGTGCCCCTTGGCGACGATCTGCGTGCCGATGATGATATCCGCCCCGCCCTCGGCAATGTTCACCACCGCCTCCTTCAACGCCCGCGCCGATCCGAACAGATCGCTCGACAGCACCGCCAGCCGAGCGTCCGGGAACCGCGCCACCACCTCCTCGGCCAGCCGTTCGACCCCCGGCCCCACCGCCGCCATCTTGCCGACGACCTTGCAGCTTGGGCATTCCAGCGGCACCGGCTTGGTCGCGCCGCATTGGTGACAGACCAGCCGCTTCAGGAACCGATGCTCCACCATCCGCGCATCGCAATCGTCACAGCCAACCTGCTGCCCGCAGGCCCGGCACAGTGTGATCGGCGCATAGCCCCGGCGGTTCAGGAACAACAACGACTGTTCGCCCAGCGCCACCCGTGCCGCCACCTCCGCCACCAGCTTGCCCGACATCCAGCGGTCATTCGGCATATCCTCGCCGCGCATGTCGATCGGCACCATGGCGGGCATCTCGGCCACGCCGTAGCGCGCCGACAGATCCAGCCGCGTGTATTTGCCCGCCTCCACATTGGCCCAGGTCTCAAGGCAGGGCGTGGCCGAGGACAGGATCACCGGACAGCCAAGGATACTTGCCCGCAGCACCGCCATATCGCGGGCGTTGTACAACACGCCCTCTTCCTGCTTGTAGCTGGTGTCATGCTCCTCATCGACGACGATCAGCCCCAGATGCTGAAACGGCAGGAACAGCGCCGAGCGTGCCCCCACCACCATCTGCGCTTGCCCCGCCGCCACCATCTTCCAGACCCGGCGCCGCTCCATCATGGTGATGCCGGAATGCCATTCCGCCGGGTGCACGCCAAACCGCGCCTCCACCCGCGCCAGAAAATCCGCCGTCAGCGCGATTTCGGGCAGCAGCACCAAGGCTTGCCGCCCGGCGCGCAGGCATTCCGCCACCGCCTCCAGATAGACCTCGGTCTTGCCCGACCCGGTGACGCCCTTCAGCAAGGTGGCCGAAAACGCATCTCGTGCCACCGCCGCCACCAAAGCCGCCCCCGCCGCCACCTGATCGCCCATCAGCACGGCCGCGCCTGCGGGGTTCATCCGGGCAAAGGGCAGATCGCGCGGTGCATCCTCTTCGGCCAGAACCCCCAGCTTGACCAAGCCCTTGATGACCGAAGGACCGCATCCCGCCTCCTCCGCCAGTTCCCCGATCGTGACCGAGGCCCCGCCAAACCGCCGCAGGGCTTCGATCACCTTGAACCGCGCCTCGGTCAACTGGTTGGGCACCGGCCCGGCCAGCCGGTACACCTTGCGCCCGCCGGGCGGGTCTTGCAGCCCCGGCGCCCGGCTGGCCAGCCGCAGCATCGCCTCATAGGGTGTCAGGGTATATTCCGCCGCCCGCTGCAGAAACAGCCGCATCTCCGCCCGCATCGGCGGCACTTCCAACACCTTTGCAATGGCGCGAATCTTTGCCGGGTCGAACTTGCCCTCTCCCGGCCCCCAGACCACGCCCAGCACCCGGCGCGGCCCCAAGGGCACCTCGACGAAATCCCCGTCGCCACAGCCGCCCTCGGGCGCTTTGTAATCCAGGTAACGCCCCAGCGGCTCGGTCGTCAGGACCGCCACCAGATCGCCCGGCTGATAAACACGTTCTGTCACTGTTAGCGCTCACACCAGTCTTTCGCCGTCCCACCTTTTGGGGTAAACCCGGGCCAACCCAACGGCAACCCTCCATTGCAGCCCCCAACAAGGACAGTCCCATGAAATTCTTTGTCGATACCGCTGATGTCGATGCCATCCGCGAATTGCACGATCTTGGCATGGTGGACGGCGTCACCACCAATCCGTCCCTGATCCTGAAATCCGGCCGCAACATCCTTGAAGTCACCAAAGAGATCTGCAGCTTCGTCTCCGGCCCCGTCTCGGCCGAGGTTGTGGCGCTGAAAGCGGATGAGATGATTGCCGAAGGCCGCAAACTGGCCGAGATTGCCCCCAATATCGCCGTCAAGGTGCCGCTGACCTGGGACGGGCTTAAGGCCTGCAAAGTCCTGTCTGACGAGGGCAAAATGGTCAACGTCACCCTGTGTTTCAGCGCCAATCAGGCCCTGATCGCCGCCAAGGCCGGCGCCACCTTCATCTCGCCCTTCATTGGCCGTCTGGATGACATCAACCTCGACGGGCTGGAGCTGATCAGCGACATCCGCCAGATCTATGACAATTACGGCTACGAGACGCAGATCCTTGCCGCCTCGATCCGCACCGCCAACCATGTCACCCAATGCGCCCTGATCGGCGCCGATGTGATGACCGCGCCGCCCTCGGTGATCAAGGCGCTGGCGACCCATGTGCTGACCGACAAAGGCATCGACCAGTTCATGAAAGACTGGGCCAAGACCGGCCAGAACATCCTTTAATCACATCCAAACTCCTCACCCCTTGCATCAGGCCCGAACCCCCGTTCGGGCCTGACCTTCAAGCGGCCCCAAAATCGCCCCCGGCCTTGCCCTTCAATGTGGTCCAAATATCCCGCCACAACGCCCGGACCCTTCGCCCATCCGGCCAGATCGCCCAACCCGGCCCGCGATTGAAAAAAGATAAAGAAATCCCCGCCAACACCTGCTAATCTGCCGCCAATGGCGAAAAAAGCCAACCCGAAGCAGTGAGCAGCATGATAGATCCCGACACGCGCGACCGCCTGATCGCGGCGCCTGAATCCATCCTCGAAGACCGCGATCTGATGAACGCCCTGATCGGCGCCAACGAACGCCAGATGGGGTCCAACATCGTCGATCTGCGCGGCATCGCGATGGAGCGTCTGGAAGGCCGCCTTGACCGGCTGGAAGATACCCACCGCACCGTCATCGCCGCCGCCTACGAAAACCTTGCCGGCACCAATCAGGTCCACCGCGCCATCCTGCAAATGCTCGACCCCCTGTCGTTTGAGGATTTTCTGAAAACCATGGCCTCGGATGTCGCCGCCACCCTGCGCGTCGATTGCGTGCGACTAGTGCTGGAATCGGTACAGAACGACACCGACCCCGCCCTGCGCCGTCTGGGTGAGGTGCTGTATGTCGCGGAACCGGGCTTCGTCTCCACCTATATTTCCGGGGGCCGCAACGTGCCTTTGCGCCCGGTGGTCTTGCGTCAGGTTCTGCCGCAATCAGACATACTTTACGGCGACAAGACCGGCTACATCCGGTCCGAGGCCTTGCTGAAACTGGATTTCGGCACTGGTCGGTTGCCCGGAATGCTGGTCTTGGGCGCTGAAGACCCGCATCAGTTCAAATCCACCCATGGCACCGATCTTCTGGCCTTTTTCGCCGGGGTGTTCGAACGCACCATGCGCCGCTGGTTGTCGTGACCGCCTCCGCCGACCCCTTGGACGCCCCCGCCACCGACCCCTCTGGCCCCAACGCCCTGTCGGCCCTCTCCCCGGACCTGCGCGACCGCCTGCACCGCTTCTTGAACCACAAACGCGCGCTCGACGCCGCCTCACCGCATACGATCACCGCCTATGCCCATGACATCGCAGAGTTTTCGGGGTTCATGGCCCGCCACCTTGGCGGCACCTTTGGCATCAGCGGTCTGGCCAGCCTCACCCAATCCGACATGCGCGCCTGGATGGCCGCGGCCCGCACCCGCGGCTTGTCGGCCCGCTCGCTGGCCCGCGCGCTTTCCGCCGTCAAATCCTTCCTGACCTGGCTGGCCGATCATGACGCGGTCGAACCCGTCGCGGCGCTTGCCACCCGTGGTCCGAAATTCCGCCGCAAACTTCCCCGCCCCCTGACCGAAGATGCCGCCCGTGACGTGCTGACCGACATCGGCGCCTATGACCTGACCCCTTGGATCGCCGCCCGCGACACCGCCGTCGTCACCCTGCTTTACGGTCTGGGCCTGCGCATCTCCGAGGCGCTGTCGCTGACCGGCGCCGATGCCCCGCTGCCGCCCACCCTGCGCATCACCGGCAAGGGCGGCAAACAGCGCCTTGTGCCGGTTCTGCCCGCCGCCGCCGCCGCCGTCGCCGCCTATGCCCGACTGTGCCCCTTCGATCTGACCCCGACCGAACCCCTGTTTCGCGGCGCGCGCGGTGGCCCGGTCAATCCCCGCCTGATCCAAAAAGCGATGGAGCAGACGCGCCACCGCCTTGGCCTGCCCGCCACCGCCACCCCCCATGCCCTGCGCCATTCCTTTGCCACCCATCTGCTCAGCGCCGGCGGCGATCTGCGCGCCATTCAGGATCTGCTGGGCCATGCCTCGCTCTCGACCACCCAAACCTACACCGCCGTCGATGCCGCCCGCCTGATGCAGGTTTACGACGCCGCCCATCCCCGCGCCTGACCCCGCCGCCGCGCACCGGCCAAACGGCGGCACCGCCCCCTCCTGCCAGCCCCCCACGACCACCGCAAATCGTCCTCCGCCAATAACCGACCCTTCATCTTGCGAAACCGCCCGTTTTGCGGCATCACCAGCCGATGCACATCCGCCTAAAAGCCCTCTCCGTCCATCTGCTCACCGCCACCGGCGCGGTTCTGGCCATGTTCGCCATGCTCGCCGCGGTCGACGGCAACTGGCGCGTGATGTTCCTTTGGCTGGTCTTTGCGCTGATCGTTGACGGTATCGACGGCCCCCTCGCGCGCCGCTGGGACACCCCGCACAACTTTCCGATCTATGACGGCGTGCTGATGGACCTGATCGTCGACTACCTGACCTATGTCTTTATCCCCGCCTTCGCTTTGTTCAAATCCGGGCTTCTGGACGGCTGGACCGGCTGGGTCGCCATCATCGTCATCTGCTACGGCTCGGTGATCTATTTTGCCGACACCCGTATGAAGACAAAGGACAAAAGCTTTTCGGGCTTCCCCGCCTGCTGGAACATGGTGGTGCTGGTGCTTTTCGCCGTCACGCCGCCGCCCGGAACGATCCTGTTCGTCATCATGGCGCTGACCATCGGCATGTTCCTGCGGCTGAAATTCGTCCATCCCACCCGCACCAAACGCTGGAACTGGATCACCCTGCCGATGTGTACGCTTTGGGTGATCTGCGCTGGCTGGGCGGCTTGGGTCAATTTTGCCGAAGGCTCCCTTGCGCATTGGGGGCTGGTGATCTCGTCGATCTACCTTTGCACCGCCGGCATCGCCCAGCAGATCATCCCGGAACGCAAATCCGCCATCCGCTGACCGCCTTCATCTTGATCCAAATATTCCCCCCCGGAGGGTCTGTTTCACGCCAGCCGCGTCAGCATCACCCCACCGACAATCACGGCTGATGCCAGCGCCTTGCCCCGCGTCATTGCCTCGCCAAAGACCAGCCAGCCGATCAGCACCGCAAACAGGATCGAGGTTTCGCGCAGCGCCGCCACGACGGCAATCGGCGCGATGGTCATCGCCCAGACGGAGACACCGTAAGCCCCATAACTCGCCGCCGCCGCGATCAGCCCCACTCCCCAGGCCCGCCCTTCGCGCGGCAGGATCGCCCAGCCCTTCCAGGCAATCATCCCCGTGGCAAAAAACAACCCGTCCACCACAAACACCCAAGCGACATAGGCGACAGCGTCGCCCGACACCCGCGCGCCCGCCCCGTCGATCAGCGTATAGCACGCCGTCGCACAGGCCGACCCCAGCGCAAAGGGAATCAGCTTGCGGTTCTCGCCGCCCGCAAAAACCCCCTGCGCCATCATCAGGATGCCAAATCCCAGCACCGCGATCCCGGCATATTCCACCGGCGTGATCACATCCGACAGCACAAAGCCCGACACCACCCCCACCACCAAAGGCGCCGATCCGCGCGCAATCGGATAGACCCGGCTCAGATCGCCGCGCTCATAGGCATAGGTCAGAAAGAATTTGTAAAAGAAATGCGCGCAACCCGCCGCCAGCACCCAAGGGGCCACCGACCAATCCAGCGCCGGACGAAGCATGATCACCGTCACCCCGATCGGCACCTCACCGATTGACAGGATCACCATGGCCCCCATGCGCGAGGTGCCGACCTTGATCAGCGAATTCCACAAGGCATGCAGAAAGGCCGATCCCAGAACGGCCATCATCACCCAAAAGCTCACGATCTTGTCCTGCGCCGGTCTGTCATCAAACCGTTACAATCCCAAAGGCCCAAAGACCACGATTTTTAACCACAAAAACACCGCGCGCCAACATCGCCGGAGGTTACGTTGAGGAATCATCCAACCAAAGCAGGCGCTGCGTCAGATCAACAGCCCCGCCGCTCCTTCATGACGCAGCAGCCAGACCTTGGTTTCCACCCCACCCTTGGCCGAAAACCCGCCCAGCGAATTGGCCCCCAAAATCCGGTGGCAGGGGATCAGGATCGGCACCGGATTGGCGCCGCAGGCCTGCCCGATTGCCTGCGCCGGAACGCCGATCTCGCGCGCCAGATCGCCGTAGGTCCGGGTCTGGCCAAAGGGGATCGCGGCCATCGCGCGGCGCACCTGCGCCTGCAACCCAGCCCCCCAGTCCAGCGTCAGATCGAACCGGGTCAGCCGCCCGTCAAAATACGCGCGCAACTGTACCGCCGCCTCACGCAGACCCAGACTTTCGCCGCCCAAACTGTCTCCACCCGGATCTGCCGCGCGCCAACGCAGGCCCACGATCACCCCGTCCCGCTCGGTCAGGCAGATCGGGCCCAGCGGCGTTGGCAGCCCGATCTCCATCCCCTATCCCAGCGCGTCGTTGCAGCGCTTGCAGGTGCCGGGATGGGAATGCGACCCCACATCCGGCAGAATCTGCCAGCAGCGCTGGCATTTGTCACCCTCGGCCATCTCGAACACCACGCCGACGCCCGGCACTTCGGGCAGACGGAACGCCTCTGCCGGTTCGGGATCGCCGGTCAGCGAAACCCCCGAGGTGATACACATCTCGGCAAACGCGACCGACCGCAATGCCGCAAGGATCGCCGTATCGGCCACATGCACCACCGGGGCGGCCTCAAGGCTCGCCCCGATCACCTTGGCGGTGCGCTGAACCTCCAGCGCGCCCGTCACCACCCGGCGCACCGTGCGGATACCCTCCCATTTCGCCGCCAGGCCTGGGTTCAGCCACTCTGCCGGGGTCTGCGGCATGTCCACCAGATGAACCGAGGAGCCATCGCCGGGATTCCGGCACAGCCAGACCTCCTCCATCGTGAAAACCAGCACCGGGGCCAGCCATGTCGTCAGGCGCTGGAACACATGGTCCAGCACCGTACGCGCCGAGCGCCGCCGCAAGGACGAGGCCGCATCGCAGTACAGCGCATCCTTGCGGATGTCGAAATAGACCGCCGACAGATCGGTCGTGGCAAAGGCGAACAGCTTTTGGAACACGCCCTGAAAATCATAGCGCGCGTAGCCGCTGCGCACTTCGGCGTCCAGTTCCGCCAGCCGGTGCAGCACCCAGCGTTCCAGCTCTGGCATATCCTCCGCAGGCACCCGCTCGGCCTCGGAGAAGCCTTCAATGTTCCCCAGCAAGAACCGCATCGTGTTGCGCAAGCGGCGATAGCTGTCGGCCACGCCTTTCAGGATCTCCTTCCCGATGCGCAGGTCGATGGTATAGTCCGACTGCGCCACCCAAAGCCGCAGGATATCCGCGCCGTATTCGTCGATCACCGCCTGCGGGGCGACGGTATTGCCGATGGATTTGGACATTTTCATGCCCTTTTCATCCAGCGTGAACCCATGCGTCAGCACCCCGCGATAGGGCGCGCGCCCCTTGGTACCGCAGGATTGCAGCATCGACGAATGGAACCAGCCGCGATGCTGGTCGGTGCCTTCCAGATACAGATCGGCGATGCCGTCCTCGCTGCCATCCACCCGGTCGCGCAGCACGAAAGCATGGGTTGACCCTGAATCAAACCACACATCCAGCACGTCAAAGACCTGCGCATAGCCTGCCGGATCGACGATCCCGTCCAGCATTCTGTCCTTGAACCCCGGCAGATACCAGACATCGGCCCCCTCGGCCTCGAACGCGGCCGTGATGCGCGCGTTGACCTGCGTGTTGCGCAGAACGTAGTCGGCGTCGGTCGGCCGGGCCCCGATCTTGGTGAAACAGGTCAGCGGCACGCCCCAGGCGCGCTGACGCGACAGCACCCAATCCGGCCGCGCCTCGATCATCGAATGCAGCCGGTTGCGCCCCGTCGCCGGGGTCCAGGTCACCAATTGATTGATGGAATTGAGCGCGCGCGCGCGGATCGTCTCGCCATAGGTGGACAGCCCGTCGTCCAGCGTCTTGTCGATGGCGACGAACCATTGCGGCGTGTTGCGATAGATCACCGGCGCTTTGGAGCGCCAGGAATGGGGGTAGCTGTGTTTCAGCTTGCCCTTGGCAAACAAAGCGCCAGACGCGGCCAAAGTCTTGATATTGCTGACATTTGCCGGACCTTCCTTGCCATCCGGCTGGATGATGAACTGCCCGCCGAACAGGGGCAGATCGGCGCGGTAGCTGCCATCCGCCTCGACGTTATAGGTCATCGGCAGGCCAAACTTCAGCCCCATCTGATAGTCATCATCGCCGTGCGAGGGCGCGGTATGCACAAACCCCGTGCCTGCGTCGTCGGTGACATGATCGCCGGGGAGCATGGGAACGTCAAAGTCCCACTCACCCGAGCTGCCTTCGATGCCGGCATAGGGGTGGGCGCAGATCATGCCGGCCAGATCGCCCGCAGATACATCGCACAAACGCCGGGTCAACTCAGGGTCTGACAGTTTGGCGGCCGAAAAGACTGCCTCCGCCAACGCATCAGCCAGAATGACGCGATGGCCAATGGTGACGGCGCTGTCGGCGGGACGCCCAATGATTTCATACAAGCCATAAGCGATGGTCGGGCCAAAGCTGATAGCGCGGTTTTGCGGGATGGTCCACGGCGTTGTGGTCCAGATCACCACATCGGTCTTGGTCTTGGTGAACAGCGCGTCGCCCGCCACAACCTTAAACCGCACCCAAACCATATGGCTGGTGTGGTCGTGATACTCCACCTCCGCCTCGGCAA
Source organism: Paracoccaceae bacterium (assembly GCA_031385345.1). GTDB lineage: Bacteria > Pseudomonadota > Alphaproteobacteria > Rhodobacterales > Rhodobacteraceae > CAIYZT01. Next base: position 9,611 of record JANNBI010000160.1, read on the forward strand.
GCGCCGTCTTTTCGACCGGCGACCACATCACCGGCTTGGACCCCTGATACAGGCTGCCGTTCATGACGAACTTCATGAACTCATCCGCGATCACGGCCTCAGCGTGGTAATCCATCGTCTTGTAGGGGTCGGCCCAGTTGCCGGTGACGCCCAGCCGCTTGAACTCCTCGCGCTGGATATCAACCCAGCCCTCGGCAAACCGGCGGCATTCAGCCCTGAAATCAACGATAACCACATCGTCCTTGTTCAGCCCCTTGGCGCGGTATTGCTCTTCGAACTTCCAGTCG
>JANNBI010000163.1:0-4253 GCA_031385345.1 Paracoccaceae bacterium
GATAAAGCTGCCCTCTTCGGCCTCCTCCGCGATCGGGGGGGTGGCCTTGGCCGGAAAGCTTGGCAGCTTCAGCGCAAATTTCATGGTCGCCTCCAAACGGCAAGCGTCCCCAAAGGGGATCGGTTCAGCGGTCAAGATGACGGTCAAAAGGGGCCGGGACATGGCGAATTTGCGGAAAGTTTCGATGGAACCGGACAATGCTTCGCGCGTTTAGGGCAATCCTGTCGGATTTTCGCCGCAATTGGGCACCTTTGGCCAGCCGCGCCGAATCGCGTCGTGAATCGACTGGTGATGCGTCAAGGCCTCAGGCGGCGATATGCCCGGAAATGGCCGCCACGATGCCCGCCAGCGGCTGGTCGATATCCACCCGCAGCGCCTCGTCCGGGCTGGGTGGTTCCAGCGTGGCGAACTGGCTGTCCAGCAGCGACACCGGCATGTAATGTCCCTGCCGCGCCGCCATCCGCGCCTCGATCACCGCGCGGCTGCCATCCAGATGCACAAAGGTCACCGGCCCACCGGCGCTGGCCCGGATCCGGTCGCGGTAGATGCGTTTCAGCGCCGAACAGCCAATGATCACCGGCGCGCGCGCCGCCAGATCCTGCGCCACCAGATCCAGCCACGGCCAGCGGTCCGCATCGGTCAACGCCTCGCCCGCACGCATCTTGGCGACATTTTCCGCCGGATGCAGGTCATCGCCGTCGCGGTAGGCCACGCCCAGCCGCGCTGCCAAAGCCTCTCCGACGCTGGACTTGCCACAGCCTGCCACGCCCATCAGGATCATCCGCAGCGCGGTCATAACGACACCGTGATCCCGCCATCGACATACAGGATATGCCCGTTCACAAAGCTGGCCGCATCCGAGGCGAGGAAGATACAAGCGCCCTGCAATTCCTCTACCTGGCCCCAGCGGCCCGCCGGGGTGCGCTTTTCCAGCCATGAGGTGAAGGCCGGATCATCGACCAGCGCCTTGTTCAACGGCGTCACGAAATAGCCCGGAGCGATGGCATTGCATTGCAACCCATGTTTGGCCCAATCGGTCGCCATGCCCTTGGTCAGGTTCGCAACCGCGCCTTTGGTGGCGGTATAGGGCGCGATGCCCGGCCGCGCCAAGGCCGACTGCACCGAAGCAATGTTGATGATCCGCCCGCGTCCGCGCGCGATCATATGACGGCCCACCGCCTGCCCGACATGAAAAACCGAGGCGATATTGGTCTGCAACAGCTTCTCGAAGGCTTCGGGCGGAAAATCCTCCAGCGGGCCACGGTGCTGCATTCCGGCATTGTTGACCAGAATGTCGATCGGGCCGACATCGGCCTCAAACCCGTCCACCGCCGCGCGCACCGCCGCGTGATCCGTCGCGTCAAAGGCCAGCACCAGCGCGTTGGCCATCTGCGCTGCCGCCGCCGTCAGCTTGGCCAGATCGCGCCCGTTCAGCACCACCTGCGCCCCCGCATCGGCCAGCCCCTTGGCCAGCGACAGCCCGATCCCTTGCGACGATCCGGTGATCAGCGCCCTTTTGCCCGTCAAATCAAATAGCTTCACCGCCGTCTCCTTCTTTGCGCCCAATTCACGCCAAATCGCGGCCGCTTGCAAGCCGCCCCGGTGCCGCCCCAAGTGCCGTCGTGATTAGGGTTTGACCTTGCCCACGGCCTTGGTCACGGTGGCGCAACCGTTTTTGCCAAAGGCCCGCAGATGTCGTTTGAACTGACCCGCCCCGAATTTGCCGCCTATACACTGCACAACGCGCCGTTGAAACGTCTGGCCACCGGCTTTGACTGGGCCGAGGGGCCGATCTGGTTTGGCGATCAGGCGGCGCTGCTGTTTTCCGACATTCCCAACAACCGCATCCTGCGCTGGTCCGAGGATGGGCTGACCACCTTCCGCGCCCCGTCCAATTTCGCCAATGGCCATACGCGCGATGCGCTGGGTCGGCTGATTTCCTGTCAACACGGCACCCGCAGCGTGACCCGCACGGAATGGGATGGACGGATCACGACGCTGGCCGACAGCGTTGACGGCAAGCCTCTGAATTCCCCAAATGATGTGGTTTGCACCCGCGACGGCGCGATCTGGTTCACCGATCCGCATTACGGCATCCAGTCTGATTACGAAGGTTTCAAATCCGATCAGCATCTGCCTTGCCATGTTTACCGGCTGGACCCCGACGGCAGCTTGCAGGCCATGATCACCGACATGAATTGCCCCAACGGCCTGTGCTTTAACGCCGACGAGTCGCGGCTGTATGTGGCCGATTCCGGGCGGGTGAACCGGGGCGATCCGCTGCATATCCGTGTCTATGACATGGTGCAGGGCCGCCCGCAGAATGGCCGGGTGTTTCATCAGGTCAATGAAGGTCTGTCAGACGGGATGCGCATGGACGGCGATGGCAATCTGTGGTCATCGGCCGGGGACGGCGTGCATTGCATCTCGCCCGAGGGGCAGCTTCTGGGCAAGGTTCTGGTGCCAGAGGTGGTGTCGAACATCTGCTTTGGGGGCCGCGCCAAGAACCGGCTGTTCATCACTGCCACCACCAGCCTGTATGCGATCTACCTGAACCTGCGCGGCATCCAGACGCCTTAGCCTGCCGAAACCGGCACACGCGCCCGCGCGCCCCAGCCCTCGGCCAGATAGATCCGCATCCAGGGGGTAAACCGCGCCGGATCGGCCTGCACCTGCGCGTCCAGGTCGGCCAACGACAGCCATGCCGTGTCCATCACCTCGGCGGGGTTGGGATGCAGGGTAAATCCTTCGGGCGCTTCGGCGGCAAAGATCTGCACCACCTCATGCTCGATCAGGCCATTGCCGACCTCGGCGCGGTATTCGGTGGACCCGCTGAACCGCAGCACCAGCCCGGAAATTCCCAGCTCTTGCTGCAACCGCCGCGCGGCGCAGACCTGCGGATCCTCGTCCCAGAACGGATGGGTGCAGCAGGTGTTCGTCCACAGCCCCGGCGTATGATATTTCCCCATCGCCCGGCGCTGCACCAGCGTCCGATCCCCCTGCATGACGAAAACCGACACCGCCAGATGTTTCAGCCCGCGCTGATGCACCGCCAGCTTTTCCACCGGTTCCAGAACGCCATTGACCCAGGCCGGGATCATTTCAATCATACGTGGTCCGGTTTCACAAAACCCATAAGATGTGAGATATTCTTGATCCCGATCTTCAAATGCGCCAGCGGACGGGCATGGACCAGTTTCTTGTTCATATAGGCTTCAAAGGTCAATTTCTGCACATCCACATCATGGCACAGGCTGACAAAACGCTCTCGCCGTTCATCGGATTTGTAATAGGCGTCCTGCATCGACCGCAGAACCTTGAACACCATCTTATGGTCTTTCATAAACAGCTTGCGCGCAAGCCGCAGTTTTGACGCCCGCCCGCTGGCCAGAAACGCCTGCGCCGCCGTCGCCGCCACCCGGCCCCCGACCATCGCATAATAGATCCCCTCACCCGAGGAGGGGGCCACAACCCCTGCCGCATCGCCTGCCAGAACCACATCGCGGCCATTGTCCCAGCGGTCCATCGGGCGCAGCGGGATCGGCGCGCCTTCGCGGCGGATCGTTTCGCAACCGGTCAGCCCGGCGGCCCGACGAAGATCGGCGGTGGCCTGTTTCAGATCCACCCCCTCCAGCCCGGTGCCCATCCCGACCGAAGCCTGCGCGCCATGCGGAAACACCCAGCCATAGAAATCCGGGCTGATCTTGCCGTCATAAATCACGTCGCAGCGGTTGGGATCATAGGTTTTGCTGGCGGGCGGGGCCGCGATGATCTCATGATAAGCAATGACATAGGGGATCTTGTCGCCACCCGGCACCTCGGTCTTGGCCACCACTGACCGCGCGCCATCGGCCCCGATCACCAGCTTCGTGGTCAGCCTGATCTCGTCTCCGCTGGCCTTGTCGCGGTACACCACATGGGTGCCCCGCGCGTCGCGGTCGATGCGCAGATAGGTGCCGGTCAACCGGCTCGCCCCGCCAGCTACGGCGCGCACCCGCAGAAATTCATCGAAATGTTCGCGGTCGATCATGCCGACAAAGCCGTTTTCGATCGGAATATCCACCGCCCGTTGCGTGGGTGAAATCATGCGCGCGGTCTGGATCTGTGCCACGATCTGATCTTCCGGGATCGAGAAATCTTCGATCAGACGCGGCGGAATCGCCCCGCCGCAGGGCTTGATCCGTCCGGCCCGGTCCAGAAAGGCCACCGCAACCCCGGACCGCGCCAGATCATTGGCCGCCGTCGCCCCGCTG
>JANNBI010000170.1:0-2745 GCA_031385345.1 Paracoccaceae bacterium
GGACGCGAGGATATCGTGTTCCGCGATCCGGCGCGCGGGGTCTACAAGCGGCTGGTGATTGAAGGCGACAAACTTGTCGGTGCGGTGATGTACGGCGACACCGCCGATGGCAACTGGTTCTTCGGGCTGATCAAGGACGGCACCGACATCACCCCGATGCGTGACACCCTGATTTTCGGGCCTGCCTATCAGGGGGGTGCCCAAGCGGACCCTATGGCGGCCGTTGCAGCATTGCCGCCTAGCGCGGAGATTTGCGGCTGCAACGGCGTGTGCAAGGGCAAGATCGTTGACGCGATCTTGGGCGGGGCCAATACCTTGGACCTTGTGCGGTCCTCCACCAAGGCCAGCGCCAGTTGTGGCAGTTGCACCGGGTTGGTCGAACAGGTCATGGCGGTGACTTTGGGGGCCAGCTTTACCGCCAATGCCAACCCGCCGATGTGCAAATGCACCGATCACACCCATGAGGACACGCGCCGCCTGATCAAATCCATCGGATTGAAATCGATCCCGGCGGTCATGCAGGAACTTGGCTGGAAATCGGTCGGCGGCTGCGCCAGTTGCCGCCCGGCGCTGAACTATTACCTGATCGCGGACTGGCCGACCGAATATGTCGATGACCGCCAGTCGCGATTCGTCAACGAACGCAACCACGCCAACATTCAAAAGGACGGAACCTATTCGGTGGTGCCGCGCATGTGGGGCGGGGTGACGACGCCCGCCGAGCTGCGGGCAATCGCGGATGCGGCGGACAAATACAAGGTGCCGATGGTCAAGGTCACCGGCGGCCAGCGGATCGACCTTTTGGGCGTCAAGAAAGAGGATCTGCCCGCGATGTGGCAAGATCTGAATGCCGCCGGAATGGTGTCGGGCCATGCCTATTCCAAGGGCCTGCGCACGGTGAAGACCTGCGTCGGCACCGAATTCTGCCGCTTTGGCACGCAGGATTCCACCGGGCTGGGGATCAAGCTGGAAAAGCTGCTGTGGGGATCCTGGACCCCAGCCAAGGTTAAACTGGGTGTGTCCGGCTGCCCGCGCAACTGCGCCGAGGCGACCTGCAAGGATGTGGGCGTGGTCTGCGTGGAAAGCGGCTAAGAAATCTCGGTCGCCGGGGCGGCGGGGATGGATGTGCGCGAAACCGAATATCTGACCAAGGCCACGACCGAGGCGGAAACCATGGAAATCATTGCGGCCTTTATCCAGTTGTACCGCGAAAACTCGCGCTATTTGCACCGGATTTACAAATGGGTGGCCAAGGTCGGCTTGGACTGGTGCCGCGCGCAGGTCGAAGATCCGGCGACGCGGGCGGCGCTGTACCAGCGGTTCATGCTGTCGCAAAGCGTCTATCAGGTCGACCCCTGGGCGGAACTGACCAAACCGGACCAGCTGGCGCAATGGGCGCCGATGGCCGATCTGTCACTGGAGGCCGCAGAATGAGTTGGGTGGATATTGGCGCGCTGACGGATATTCCCGCCCAAGGCGCACGGGTGGTAAAAACCGCCACTGGCTGCGTGGCAGTGTTTCGCACGGCGGCAGATGACGTGTTTGCCATCGACGACCGCTGTCCGCACAAGGGCGGCCCGCTGTCCGAAGGCATCGTGCATGGCACCTCGGTGACCTGCCCGCTGCATGCTTGGGTGTTCAGTCTGGAAACCGGCCAGTCGCTGGGCGCGGATGCGGGGCAAGTGGCCAGCTACCCCGCGCGGGTGGAAAACGGCCGTATTCTGCTGGACGCGGCGCGCTTGGCGCGGCGGGCGGCGGCGTGACGACCCATCTGGTGACGGGGGCTTTTGCCGCCCCGGTGCGCACCACCTGCCCCTATTGCGGTGTCGGTTGCGGCATACTTGCGACGCCGGACGGCAAGGGCGGGTTGACCATCGCAGGCGATCCCGACCATCCGGCGAACAAGGGGCGGCTCTGTTCCAAGGGCAGTGCCTTGGGCGAAACCATCGGGCTGGAGGGGCGGCTGTTGGCCCCCAAGGTCTTTGGTCAGGATGTCAGTTGGGACGACGCCCTGGGTCTGGTGGCGCAGCGGTTTTCGCGGGTGATTGCCGAACATGGCCCCGAAGCGGTGGCTTTCTATGTCTCGGGGCAACTGTTGACCGAAGATTACTATGTCGCCAACAAACTGATGAAAGGTTTCATCGGTACGGCGAATATCGATACCAATTCAAGGCTTTGCATGGCGTCATCGGTGGCGGGCCACAAGCGCGCTTTCGGGTCGGACACGGTGCCGGGCCTGTACGAAGATCTGGAACTGGCCGATCTGGTGGTCCTGACCGGCAGCAATCTTGCCTGGTGCCACCCGGTTTTGTACCAGCGGTTGGCCGCCGCCAAGGCGGCGCGGCCCGCGATGAAGATCGTGGTGATTGATCCGCGCCGCACCGCCACCTGCGACATTGCCGATCTTCATCTGGCCATCGCGCCGGGGTCGGATGCCGCCCTGTTCAACGCGGTTCTGGTCGCGATTGCCGAGGCCGGGGCGCAGGACGCGGGCTTTCTGCGGCACGTCACCGGATATCAGGCGGCGCTGGAGGCGGCGGTCGCATCGGACCCCGCAGCAACCGGGCTGGACCCTGCCGAACTGGCGGCCTTTGTGCAGATGTTCGTGACCACCGAAAAGGTCGTGACGGTCTATAGCCAAGGCATAAACCAATCCGCCACCGGCAGCGACAAGGTCAACGCAATCCTGAATTGTCATCTGGCCACCGGCCGGATTGGCCGCCCCGGCATGGGGCCGTTTTCGGT
>JANNBI010000177.1:0-1837 GCA_031385345.1 Paracoccaceae bacterium
GGGCAACACCACCGCCGCGCGCCGCCGCGCCTTCAGCCTGCGGCTGGTGGGCGACGATGCGCGCTACGTCGAACGGCCCGGCAAAACCTCGCCGCCCTATCCCGGCCATGACATGCAGCCCGGCCAGCGCCTGCGAGAGGATTGGTTTCCGGTTCTGCGCCGCTAGACCCCGGCGACCGCTCGACTTTTAGAAAGGTCGGCCCTTTCAAGCCGCAGGTGCTGACCCTATCTGAATGTTATGGATCAACGCCGCCCCACCCAAACGCCACCTCCGAAACTCGGCCCTACTAATCCCGGTTTGGCCGATTTCCTTCCCCGGCGGGACAAGCTGTTCACCCGAACGCCTCCGATGATCTTTCTGGCGGTTCTGGGGCTGATGGGGTTGGGTCTGGCCTTGCGGCAAGCGGTACAGATTCTGGGTCTGAACCCGGCTCCGGTCGATGGGTTTCTGGGTGCTGCGATGGGGCTATGGGGCTTTGCCATCGTGGCGCTGCTGGCCAAGATCCTGCGCCGCCCCTCCTCAGTGATGGATGATCTGCGGGTGCTGCCGGGGCGCCTTGGCTATCCGGCGGCGGCGATGTCCGGCATGGCGGCGGCGATGGTCCTGCTGCCCTATGCGCCGCAAACAGCTTTGGGACTGCTCTGGGTGGCCTTGGCCGCACAGACCGTTTTGGCGATCCTGCTGGCTCGAACCCTGTGGCGCTTGCCGGCCGAGGCGCGGATGATCAGCCCGGTCTGGCATTTCGGCTTTACCGGCTTTGCGCTGGCAATCCTGCCCTTGGCCCAACTGGGTTGGACCACCACGGCCCAGATTCTGCTGATCGGCCTTTTGCCCATCGCGGCGCTGATCCTTGCCACCGGCTTGGTGCAAATCTTGCGCGGCCGCCCCTCGCCCCCCCTGCGCCCGCTTCTGGCCCTGCACCTGACGCCCTTCGCGATATTCGGACTGGCCGCCCAGACGATTGGCGCAGACAATCTGGCCCTGCTTCTGGCCGTGCTGGGACTGGTCCTGTTCGCCACCTTGATCCTGACCATCCCTTGGTTGACCCGGTCCGGCTTTGCCCCGCTGTGGCTGTGCTTTGCCTATCCGCTGACCGCCTTCGCCCAATCCCTGCTGACTTTGGGCGACCCTTGGTCCACCTTTGGTCTGGCCCTGACCGGACTGGCCTTGGTTCTTGTGCCGGTGCTGGTCTGGAAAATGCTGCGGCTTTGGCCGGGCGGCAAGTTGGCCGCAAAAACCAACGCGGCCATCGCCTAGGCGATCAATCCGACCCACTCGCGCGCGATCTGCAACCCCAGCGCATCGGCGCGCAAACCGTGCTCTCCCGCATGGGTGTCAAACTCATCCGCCCAGCCCGGCGCCACCCGGTCGATGATCGGGCGGAAGGTGGCGCACCAGTCGCGGGCCACCGCGCGGCTGGCTTCAAAGTGAAACTGCATACCATACCCCGCCCGGCCATAGCGAAAGGCCTGCACCGGTGCCACATCCGACCCGGCCAGATGCACCGCCCCTGGTGGCAAGGTGAAGGTGTCCGAATGCCACTGAAAGCTGTGGAAAGACGGGGGCAGGGCGTCCATGACCGCATCGCGCGCATCCCCCTGCCTGCGCACCTGCGACCAGCCGAACTCTGCCGCTGATCCCAGCCGGTTTTCCGCCCCAAGCCCGCGCGCGAACAACTGGCACCCCAGACAGATCCCCAGAACCGTAACATCCGCCGCCGCCGTTTCCGCCATCAGAGCAGCCAGTTCGGGCAAATAGGGGTGCAAGCCGTCGTCCAGCGCCGATTGCTCGCCGCCAAAGACCACCAGCGCATAAAAACTGCCGCGCTTGGGCAAG
>JANNBI010000185.1:0-4066 GCA_031385345.1 Paracoccaceae bacterium
CTGTCCGCCGTGGCGCGGGTATCGGCGCTGCGCTATGACACCTCACTTTATTCCTTTGACGGGCGGCAGGATCTGGGGGCCAATCTGTCGGTTTCTGCCGAGGTTGAGGCGCTGGATTATATGGGTTTCGTGCCGGTGATCACGCTGGAGGCCGACCGGAACTGGTCCGACATCGGGTTATATGATAGTCAGACCTTCGGCGTCGGGATTGGCGTCACCTCCAAATTTTGAAAGGGACTGATCTTGGGTATCAGGTATCTGCACACGATGGTGCGCGTTCTGGATCTGGACGCGTCGCTGGCGTTCTACAAGCTGTTGGGGCTGGAGGAAATCCGGCGGATCGACAATGACAAGGGCCGGTTTTCGTTGGTCTTTCTGGCCCCGAAGGATCAGCCGGAATGCCCGGTGGAACTGACCTTCAACTGGGACGGCGATGCAGGTTTGCCCGCCGACAGCCGCCATTTTGGCCATCTGGCCTATGAGGTCGATGACATCTATGCCACCTGCGCGCATTTGCAGGCGCATGGCGTGCTGATCAACCGCCCGCCGCGGGACGGGCATATGGCCTTTGTACGCTCGCCTGACAATGTGTCGATCGAGTTGTTGCAGAAGGGGACGAGCCTGGCACCGGCGGAACCTTGGGTCAGCATGGGCAATACCGGCAGCTGGTAGGCGCGCGGCGGCGTTGCAAAAAGGGGGGGGCGCTGCCCCCCAGCGCGTTTTTTGGCAAAAACGCTGTCCCCGGGAATATTTGGATCAAGATGAATGGCAAAATGGCCCCCCTGCCGGTCAGCGGGGGGGCTTGAATGTGATGGGCCTGCGGCGTCAGTCGTCGGTCGTGGTGCCGGGGCGCAGTTCAGATACGAAGCGGTCAAAGTCGTCAGCTGCCTGGAAGTTTTTGTAAACGCTGGCAAAACGGACATAGGCCACGGTGTCGATCCGGGCGAGGGATTCCATCACGATCTCTCCGATCATCTTGGATGGGATGTCGGTGTCGCCCAAGGATTCCAGCCGCCGCACGATGCCGGAAATCATCTGATCAATCCGTTCGGGATCAATCGGGCGTTTCTGCATGGCGATACGGATGGAGCGTTCCAGCTTGGTCCGGTCGAAATCTTCGCGTTTGCCCGAGGATTTTACCACCACCAGATCGCGCAACTGCACGCGTTCATAGGTGGTGAAGCGCCCGCCACAGGCCGGACAAAAGCGGCGGCGGCGGATCGAGACGTGATCCTCGGCCGGACGCGAGTCCTTCACTTGGGTGTCGATATTCCCGCAGAATGGGCAGCGCATCGGCTCCCTCCTTGCTTATTGTTGTCCTGCCTCGTCTGGGACTTGGAGCCCAGTTGTGCCAGCTATAGGGGATGGGCGCAGGTGTGGGCCAGTGGGAAATGCGACCCCCAAGGGATTGTGGGGGGACTGTGGCGGTGAGGACTCAGGGGGGTGGGGGATTGCGCCGGTTTGGGCGGGGTTCAGCCGTTCACGAAACCTTGATGTGCGGGCGCGGGGGGGCGGCCTACCTACCCTGCAACTCAACCGCAGGAAAGTGTGCCATGACACGGATGACCGCGCAGGATTTTCCGCAGGATTTGCTGGAGCTGTATGATTTCTACACCCATGGCGTGATTTCCAAGCGTGAATTCATGGACCGGGCGGCGCGTTTTGCGGTGGGTGGGGTCACGGCAGCGCGGCTTTTGACCATGCTCAGCCCGGATTATGCGTTGGCCGAACAGGTGTCCTTCACCGATCCGGACATCGTGGCGGATTATGTCAGCTATCCCTCGCCCGATGGGCATGGCGATGTGCGCGGCTATATGGTGCGTCCGACGAGTGCCACGGGCGCGCTGCCGGCGGTGGTGGTGGTGCATGAAAACCGCGGACTGAATCCCTATATCGAGGATGTGGCGCGGCGTGTGGCCAAGGCCGGGTTCATCGCCCTTGCGCCGGACGGGTTGACCAGTCTGGGTGTCTATCCCGGCAATGACGAGCGGGGCAAAGAGCTGCAATCCAGCGTTGATGGCGCCAAGCTGATGAATGATTTCTTTGCCGCCATCGACTGGCTGATGGCGCATAAGGCGACGACGGGCCGTGTTGGCATCACCGGCTTTTGCTATGGTGGCGGGGTCGCCAATGCGGCGGCGGTCGCCTTTCCGGAACTTGGGGCGGCGGTGCCGTTTTATGGCCGCCAACCCGCGCCCGACGATGTGGCCAAGATCAAATCGCCGCTGATGATCCACTATGGCGCGCTGGACAGCCGCATCAACGAAGGCTGGCCAGCGTTTGAGCAGGGGTTGAAAGCCGCCGGCACCAGCTATGAGGCGTTCATCTATCCCGGCGTCAACCACGGCTTTCACAACGACACCACACCGCGCTATGACGCGGCGGCGGCCGATCTGGCCTGGGGCCGGACGGTGGCGTTTTTCAGGGCGTCGCTGGGCTGAACCTTAGGGGGTCAGGTGCAGCGCGACCTCGCCCGACCAAGGCTCGGTCACGCCGCGCCCGCCGCCCAAGTCTTCAAGGATCGGACGCAGTTTATCCAGATTGGCAATCATGGCCGGGCGCGCCCCGGCCATCGCCGTCAGACTGTCCCATTCCGCGATCACGATAAAACTGCGATTGCCGGAATCGACCAGCCAGAAATGCCGCCCGCCCGGCATGGATTTCATCGACATTTCGGCGTGAAGGCGGATAAATTCAGCCTCCATCCCCGGCTTTACCCGCATATGCACCACGTTCATCGCTGTCATGGGAACCTCCCGCCTAGGGTTGCGTGGAGGCAGGATAGCACAGATCGGGGTGAGTCGGGGGCGGTGACAGAGCGTGGCGTTGGCGACCTTAGCCGAACAGCGTATCGCCCAACTGGTCGATGGCCTGTTTGGCCTTGTCGAGGCTGACCGCCGCCGCCTCGTCTTGCGAGGTGCAGGTGTCAGCGCGGATCAGGCTGTGGGTTTTGACCCCGTCCTCGAAGTCCTTTTCGATCCGCGCCGCGATGCGGAACGCGCCGCCCTCTTTGATCGGGGCGGGGAAGATGCGGAAGCCTTTGTGCAGGATGGGGGTGGGGGCAGCGGGTTTGGGGAAGAGGCGGGAGAGGAAGGAGGGCATGGGATCCAACTTTCGGAGCATTGATCGGAAAGCTAGGCCCGAAATGACCTAGTACGGCTGAGTTTCGATGCGGGTAGGGGTTCGGAGAGCCTCGACACACTTGATGCCCTTCAATCTAGGCCAGTTTCAATCCCGTTTGTAGTCGTCTCATGCCACTCAACTTTAGAAACCTCTAACAACTCGTTGAAAAAGGCTTCGACTTGAACTTCCGCGCGTTCAGCGAAATCTACAGTCACGCGCCTCTCGAAGTCTGACCTAAAATGATCGCTGCCAAAGTCCATGGGATTGGCTATTTCGTACTCACCGTCGACTATTTCAGGCTTCGCATGGGCCCAGCCGTTTCTAAGCGAGAAAAGTTCATTAAGAATTTGGAGTGGCATTGTCCCGAAGTCAGCCGTTCGCCCCGAAATCCCGTAAATTAGTTTAACCTTGTCTTTCCAGCCGAGCGTCTCTGGCCAAGCATTCTGCAGGAGTTTCCACCCTACCGTGTTAATTGATCCTTCGGCTTGAAACGCCGAAAACATCAAACTTGCCAAAAGGAAATAGAACGCTCCTGTGGATTCTTCCTTGGAAGATCGCGTTTTGTATTCTTCAAGAAGAGTTGACGCACCCGTTCCCAGCATCCCATGACGAGTTATCTGACCTCTAGCTCGAATTTTGATCATTTCTCACTGATCCAGAAAACTCCGCAACTTCCGGCTTCTGCTCGGATGCTTCAACTTCCGCAGCGCCTTCGCTTCGATCTGCCGGATACGTTCGCGGGTCACCGAGAACTGCTGGCCGACCTCCTCCAACGTGTGATCCGTGTTCATCCCAATGCCAAAGCGCATCCGCAACACGCGTTCTTCGCGCGGCGTCAGGCTTGCCAGAACCCGCGTCGTGGTTTCCTTCAGATTCTCTTGAATCGCTGAATCCAAAGGCAAAATCGCGTTCTTGTCCTCGATGAAGTCGCCAAGCTGGCTGT
>JANNBI010000199.1:0-25436 GCA_031385345.1 Paracoccaceae bacterium
TAGCGGGCGGCGCGGCCCATGCCCTTGACCATCAGACCGTAAGCCACGTTGTCGCGCACGTTCATATGCGGAAACAGCGCGTAATCCTGAAACACCGTGTTGACGTTGCGCAGATGCGGCGGGGTTTGCGACACCTCTTGACCGAAGATGCGGATCTGGCCCGAGGTGGGGGATTCAAACCCCGAAATCAGGCGCAGACAGGTCGTCTTGCCCGACCCGGACGGGCCAAGCATGGCAAAGAACGCGCCCTCGGCAATGGTCAGATCAACGCCGTCCACCGCCCGGATCGGGGCAGAGGCCGGGCCGAAATGGCGCGTGACGGCGGCAAATTCGACGGCTGTGGTCATGGGGGGCCTTGATGTCTGAGCGGCGGTCCCCCTCCCCCACCCCTCCCCACGCGGGGGAGGGAGGGTGCCAAAGGCCGGAGGTTGGAACAGCGACTGCGGTTTGCGGCTCCCTCCCCCCCTTATTCGGGAGGGAGGGGATGGGGTGGGGCGGTGCTGGTTACCGGCCGCCGATGACGCCGATATAATCCGACACCCAGCGGTAATAGGGCACGCAGGCCCCTTCGCCTTGCGAGCAGTTGGCCGTTGGCGTGGTCCAGAAGCGGATCTTTTCGAAATCATCCAGACCGTTCGCGGTGCAGCCTTCGGCGGTTTGCATGCCGCGACCATCGGTGCAGGCGGCCAGAACCGCCGGGTTGGCCCCGAACCAGACCGACAGGTCGGATTGCAGGTTGGACGCCAACGAATGCTCCATCCACTTGTAGGCGCAGTTCGGATGGGCAGCATCGACATGCATCATCGTCGTGTCGGCCCAGCCCGTCGCCCCTTCTTGCGGGATGGTCGACGACACCGGCGTGTCAGCCTTCAGCAGACCAACCTGGAACGGCCAAGACCCCGAGGCAACCACGCCTTCATTCTTGAAATCATCCATCTGGATGAAAGCGTCATGCCAGTAGCGGCCAACAAGGGTCCGCTGCACGCGCAGCAAATCCAGCGCCGCCTTGTACTGATCTTCGTTCAACTCATACGGCGAGGTGATGCCAAGTTCGGGCTTGTGGAACATCAGGTATTGCGCGGCGTCGGCAATGTGGATCGGGCCGTCATAGGCCTGCACGCGGCCTGCGTTTGGCTTGCCATCCGGCAGGTCCATCGGTTCAAACACCACGTTCCACGAGGTCGGCGGCTCCTTGAACACCTCGGTGTTGTACATCAGCACGTTCGGTCCCCACATATAGGGCGTGCCATAGTGAACGCCGTTCACAGTGTGCCAGGGGGCATCTTGCAGACGCGGATCGACATTGGCCCAGGACGGGATCAGTGCGGTGTTGATCGGCTGGACCCGGCCCCCGGCGATCAGGCGCAAGGATGCGTCGCCCGAAGCGGTCACAAGGTCAAAGCCGCCTTCATTCATCAGCGCGACCATCTCGTCGCTGGTGTTGGCGGTCTTGACCTTGACCATGCAGCCGGTGTCGGCTTCAAACTTCGTGACCCAGTCAAAGGCCTTGTCCGTTTCGCCGCGTTCAATATAGCCGGCCCAGGCCACGATCGACACTTCGCCTTCGCCAGCGCCAATCTCTGTCATCTGGGCCATAACCGGGGCAACGCCCAGCATGAGGGCCAGGGCTGAGGTTCCCATCAGTTTAACGGTGTACATGTCAGTCTCCCTGTTTCGGGCTTCCCTGAACCGGGAGCCCTTTGTTGATCGGGAAAAGGTAAACAGGCGGCGGCGTAACGCAACATAAATTCGCAAGACAACCACGGGTATTTTACCAATTGGTCAGGAAGAGGGTCGAATTTCGGCGTCAGGGCGCGGCATAGGCCTGCATCGCGGCGACCAGCGCGTCATGTTCGGCCATGGTCAGGGCGTGATAGGCGTCCAGTTTTTCGGGGCTGAAATGCTGCGCCTCGGCCAGGATGTTCACCGTCCCCAGAACCTGACCGGACTGGATGATCGGGATGTTAAGCGCCGATCCCAACCCCAGTGAGGTGATCAGCGCATGATCGAAGAACAGCTTTTCAAACTCTGCCGGGGTGTTGGCGATAAAGCTGTTCAGGCCAAGGATCACATGGTCATACCAAGCGTCGCGGGTCACAGGTTTGGTCCCCGACACCGGATAATCCACCGGATGCGAGGTATAGGCGCGGGCGGCAAGGGTGCCTTCGGCATTCAGGACCGAGACGGTGAACAGCAGGCAACCCTCGGCGCGGGTGGCGGTAAACAGGCGGTCATAGACGGCGGGTTGGGACATCGAAAGCTCCGGTCAGGGGTGGTACAGATGGGGATATTCGGTGCCGGTTGCCCGGTGCCAGATCAGCCCGGAGATGACCAGAAGGACCGAACCGGACAGAACCGGCGTCACCAGAAACGCCCAATCCGGCGGGGTGCCGGGGATCTGGGCCAGCACGATATAGGCCGCCATGGCCCCGGCAGGCGGATGCAGGGCGCGGGCGGCGGCGGTCAGCGCGATGGCAACGCCAACCGCCACGGCCATTGCGGGCAGGGGATGCGGGATCAGCAGATGCGCGATCAGGCCGCATAGCGTCGCAAGGGAATTGCCGACCACCACGCTCCACGGTTGGGCAAGGGGGCTGGAGGGGACCGCAAAGATCAGCACGGCCGAGGCGGCGAAAGGCGCGATGATCATCGGATGATCCATCAGCGCGCCCTGCCCCGCGATCAGCCACAGCACCGCCCCGGTTGCCAGCAGACCGATCGTCGCCCCCAGACCCGCCCGCAGTGCGGTGAAGGGCGACAGGCGCAGCATCGGCGGGCCAAAAGCGCGCGGGGTCATGGTGCGGCCTGCCCGGTGGCGTTGGGCAGGGTGGCGCGGCACCAGCCGTCGGGCAAGGGAGGGATCGGCGGCGCTGCCCCCTCGGCGCAGGTCAGTTGCAGGATCAGGGGATCGGTCGGGGCATCGACATCGGCAAGCAATGCCCAGGCAAGGTGGAAGCCTTCGACCAACAGACCCTCGGCGTAAAAAGCGATTTCTTCGGGATCAAGGCCAAGCTCTTCGGCCTCCTGAAAGGTGAAAGCGCCGTCCTCCAGCCAGACAACCTGACCTTCCAGATGCGGATAGCGGATGGCGAGGGCGGCAAGGGGGCGCAGGGCGGCGGGCAGGGTCATGGTGGCCTTTGCGGTGGATCAAGGCGGCGGGGATGGTGCCCTGCGACTATGGCGCGAACCGAAGGGGGGCGCGATGGAATATCGTGTGACGGCTGAAAGAATCGACGCAAATGGAAGTCTGGCCTTCGCGAAAGCGGCACAAGTGCTGCTGGGCACCGATCTGGCCGGACGAGACGATGCGTTCAACCCGGTGGAACTGCTGCTGGCGGCCCTGGCCGCCTGTATGATCAAGGGGGTGGAGCGGGTGGCGCCGATGCTGGGCTTCGCCTTCGACGGCGTCGAGGTGGCATTGCAGGCCGAGCGGCAGGACGCTCCGCCCAAGCTGGTGAAAATCACCTATCAGATGACCGTGCGGACCGGGGAAAGCGATGACCGCCTGGCCCTGCTACACCGTAACATCCTGAAATACGGGACGATTTCGAACACTTTGGCCGGGGCGGTGGATTTGGAGGAAACGATCGGGAGGGTGTGAGAGGGGGGCCGATGCCCGGTGCCGCCGCCCCATCCAATTCCTCCCTACGAGGGGGAGGGGGAGCAGGACTGTGAGCGTGGCGGTTTGGACAAGGATGTGGGGTGAATTGCGATGCGGGGAATTGGAGTATTCTGGGATCGCAGGAGAGAGGACCGGAAAAGCAATGGTCGGGGGGAAGTCGGTTGCGGTAAGGGCCAATCAGCCCATGGCTTTCGGGGGGATTGCCGCATCTGTTCCGTCTCGCACTGCTTGTTCGTGCCACCCTTTCCATCTCTGCCGCCGCCCATCCCATCCCTCCCCACGAGGGGGAGGGGGGAGTAGGGCTTTGAGTGTGGAGGTTTGTGCAAGGATGTGGGGTGAATTGCGATGCGGGGAATTGGTGTACTCTGGGATCGCAGGAGAGAGGGTCGGAAAGGCAATGGTCGGGGGGAAGTCGGTTGCGGTAAATGACAGTCAGCTCATGGTTTTCGCGGGGATTGCCGCATCGGTTCCGTCTCACACTGCTTGTTCGTGCCACCCTTTCCATCTCTGTCGCCGCCCCACCCCATCCCTCCCTACGAGGGGGAGGGTGAGCAGGACTGTGAGCGTGGGTCTGCCGCAGAGGGGGGCCGATTTGGTTTTGGCTTTGGGGGGTTGGCCGCATCTGATCCTTCTCGAACTGCTTCCGGTCGCACTTGCCATCTCTCGCTCCCTTCCCCCCACCCCGTCCCTCCCCACAAGGGGGAGGGCGGCGACGGGCTGTTATGGTGGGTCTGCGATTTGGAGTGTGGATCGGGGGTGTTTTGGTTGGGTCTGTTCCGCGGACTATTGGCCGATAAAAAGCGGGGCGGCTTGCACGCGGCGAGGTCGATCGTCCTTCGGACCGGGACATCCTGACGCGGCCCTGACCCGCCAGCCCCCCACCCTTACCCGCCGCCTAGCGCTTCATCATCGCCAGGCGGATCAGGGCGCGTTCCATTACGGCCATGGTCGGCGCCCGAGAGGCGGAGCGCAGGGTCAGGTCGGTTTCCACCAGCAGCGCCAGCGCGCGTTCCAGACTGCGCGCGCCCCAATGCGTGGCCTGACGTTGCATCGCCTCTTTCTGCTTGAAGCCGCCGCGCGCCCATTTCAGCGCCGCCGCCGGGCCGCCCGGATCGCAGGCGGCGGCGTGCAGCGTCTTGAAATGGCCCATCGCCCCGATGCAGATCGTCACCGGCGACGACCCCTGCCCCGCGACGCGCTGCAACATCGGGCCAAGATCGCCCACGCGGCCATCAGCAACGGCGTGGATCAGATCGTCAACCTCGCCGTCGATGGTGGCGGGGGCAAGGGCGGACACTTCGACTGCGGTCAGGGGGGTGGCGTCGCCATGTTTGTAAAGCGACAGCTTTTCAAGGGTTTGGCGGAAATCTCCGGGGTCGATGCTGCGCGACAGGGTGATGATATCCTCCATCGCTTTGGGATCGATGCGGGTCAGTCCGGCCTTTTTCAGCTCGGCATCAATCTCTTCGCGGCTGGGGGGTTCGTCATAAAAGATCACCGAAATGCAATCGGGACGCTTGTCGAACAGGGATTTGAGCGCGGATTTCCCGGTCAGCGCGCCGGCGGTGATGACCAGATTGGCATCACCCGGTCGCCAATCCTTCAGCGTCGCCTCCAACCCCGGCGCCAGACCGTCACCGGCATCTTCCAGCAAAACCACGCGGGGGCCGGGGAAAAACCCGGTTTCCCGCATCGCATCCGACACGAGGGAGGGGGTTTTGCGCAGATCGGCGGCGGAAATACGGGTCAGGCGCATTTCAGCCTCGCCTTGGGGGCCTATCAGCGCCAAGACCGCCTCAGCCCGTTTCAGCGCCACCCGCATCGGGTCGGCCCCGGCGAGCAGCAGCCCGGCGCGGCCCGGGTCGGGTTTGGCGATGTAGCGGTTGGCCTCGGCACCTTTAAGGTTCATCGGCGCGGGCCTTTGGTTGGGTCAGGTGTCGGTCGGCGCAGGGGTACCCCCCACCCCAACCCTCCCCACGAGGGGGAGGGAGGTGCGAGGTGAGGGCGGTCGGTTTGCGGACAGGGGCGGACCTGCGTGACGGGGCAAGGTTTTCGCCCTCCCTCCCCCTTGGTGGGGAGGGGATGGGGGTGGGGGGATGTCCGTGACGGACCAGCGGGCCCAAGCTGCACGCGAGCCCACCACACATTGCACCCCACGCGGTCACTTCAGCCAACCGCCGGACGTCGCCAGCAATCGCGCCACGATCTGATCGGCCAAAAGGCGCATCAGGCGGGTGCGGGCGTCATCCTCGGCTTCCAACCCGGCCACGGTCGATCCGGTGGCAGAGTAAGAGGTAAAGCTGTCAACCCGGCCCTCGGTCAGGCTGGCCCCGGTGGCGCGGTCGGTCAGGGTATAGGCGACCGAGCCTACAAGGTTATAACGCGTGATCGCCCCGTCACTGGTGACGCCCACGCCGACGGGATCGGTCGCAATCGCATAGGCCAGATCAAAGCGCGCGGCGGTCGGGCGGCCAAGCTGTTCTTCCATCCGCTCGACCAGATCAAAGCCCAGCTTGTCGGTGGGATCGGCCAGGCGGATGCTGTTTTGCAGACCCTCGGCCGAGCCACCCGGACCATAGACCGGGGCAAAGCCGCAGGCGGCCAGCGCCAGCGGGACCATCAGAAGGAAGCGGCGGCTAAACGACAACATTGATGATGCGCCCCGGCACGACGATGATTTTCCGCACCGGCTGCCCGGCAAGGAATTTCACCACATCGTGATCCGCCAGCGCCAGCTTTTCAATCTCGGCCGCGGGCATGTCCACCGGCACGCTGATTTCCGCCCGCCGCTTGCCGTTGATCTGGATCGGCAGGGTCACGGTGTCATCGACCAGCAGTGCTGGATCAGCCACAGGCCAAGGCGCGGTGGTGCAAAGCCCGGCACCGCCCTGATAGGCCCAGACCTCCTCCGCGATATGCGGCGTCATCGGGGACATGAGTTTCGCCAGCGTCCGGATCGCCTGTTTCATCGGCGCGGTCGAGGCATTGGCCCGCGACAGGGTGTTGGTGAACCCGTACAGCGCCGCGATGGCCTTGTTGAAGGCAAAGGATTCAATGGCGCGCGTCACCTCGTCCACCGCTTTGGCGGTGGCGCGGGTCAGGTCGGCGTCGCCAATGCCAATGTGATCCGCCGGCATATCGCCAATGCGCGAACACAGGGCCCAGACGCGCGACAGGTGTTTGAACGTGGCTTCGGCGCCCGAGGCGGTCCATTCCACATCCCGTTCGGGCGGCGAATCGGACATGACGAACCAGCGCGCAGTATCAGCCCCGAAGGCCCCGATGATGTTCATCGGATCGACGACGTTCTTCTTGGATTTCGACATCTTGGCCGAGGGGATGACGCCGACTGGTTGCCCGGTCGTTCGCAAGAACACACCACCCTCGCGGTGCTCAACATCTTCAGGCAAGTGATACACTTTTCGCGCCAACTCAGAGCTGTGATCCTCGAGCGCAATTGTCTGGCCTTGGCGTTCCAGCGTGAAATAAATCTCGTGCGTGACCATGCCTTGGGTGAACAGGGCGTTGAACGGCTCAATCGCCTGCGCGGGCAAATGGCCGGTGGCATGCATCGCGCGGGCGAAGAACCGAGAATAGAGCAGGTGCAGAATCGCATGTTCGATGCCGCCGATATATTGGTCGACATTCATCCAATAGGCGGCCTCGGCGGCATCGGTCGGGGTTTTGGCATGGGGCGCGGTGAAGCGGGCGTAGTACCATGAGCTATCCATGAAGGTGTCCATGGTGTCCGTCTCGCGCCGCGCGGGCGCGCCGCAGGCCGGGCAGGCGCAGTTGCGCCATGTGGGGTGGCGGTCCAGCGGATTGCCGGGAATGTCAAAGGTGACATCATAGGGCAGTTCGATCGGCAGGTTTTCCTTCTTCTCGGGCACCACACCGCAAGCGTCGCAATGCACCACCGGGATCGGGCAACCCCAATAGCGTTGACGGGAAATCCCCCAGTCGCGCAGACGGTAATTGGTGACACCCCGACCCACCCCCATCGATTCGCAATGCGCGATGGCGGCGGCAACGGCCTCTTCCCCGGTTTGCAGGTCAGGTCCGGCGAAGCCACGGATATAGCGGACGCGCTCGGACTTCATCGGCACAAAAGCCTCGGCCAGAGGAGCTTCGTCGGTGCCTTCGGTTACAAAAACCGACGGAATCCCCAACCCGTATTTCGTCGCAAATTCAAAATCGCGCTGGTCATGGGCCGGGCAACCGAAAATCGCCCCGGTGCCATAGTCCATCAACACGAAATTCGCGATATAGACTGGCAGATCCCATGAATTGTCAAAGGGATGCAAGACGCGCACCCCGGTATCCAAGCCCAGTTTTTCCGCCGTCTCCAGCGCCTCGGCAGAAGTGCCGCCTTTGCGACATTCAGCTACAAAGGCGGCGACGGCGGGGTCGTGCCGCTCCAGATGTTTGGCGAGGGGATGATCGGGCGAGATCGCGGCAAAGGACGCCCCCAGCAGGGTGTCGGGCCGGGTCGTGTAAACCTCCAGCCGGTCAAAGCCTTCGGGCGCGTTATGCGTGGTGAACGAAAACTGAAGGCCGCGCGATTTGCCGATCCAGTTGGCCTGCATGACCCGCACCTTTTCGGGCCAGTTGGTCAGCCCGTCCAGCGCGCTTAGCAACTCCCCGGAGTAATCCGAGATCTTGAAGAACCACTGCGTCAGTTCCCGCCGTTCCACCAAGGCATTCGACCGCCAGCCACGCCCGTCGATCACCTGTTCATTGGCCAGCACCGTCATATCAACCGGATCCCAGTTGACCACGGCGGCTTTGCGGTAGGCCAGACCCTTGGCCATCATGTCGATGAACATGGCCTGCTGCTGGCCGTAATATTCCGGATCGCAGGTGGCAAACTCGCGCGACCAGTCAAAGGACAGACCCAAGGGCCGCAGCTGCGCCTTCATTTCCGCGATATTGCCATAGGTATAGTCTTTGGGATGGATCCCGGTAGCCATGGCGGCATTTTCGGCCGGCATGCCAAAGGCGTCCCAGCCCATCGGATGCAGCACCGAAAACCCTTGGGCGGCCTTATAGCGCGCCACAACATCGCCCATCGTATAGTTGCGCACATGGCCCATATGGATGCGGCCCGACGGATAGGGGAACATCTCCAGCACGTAATACTTGGGGCGGGCCGGGTCGTGGCGGGCCAGAAACACTTGGCGCTCGTCCCAGGCCTGCTGCCATTTCGCTTCGATCTGGGCGGGTTCATAACGCGACATGGGCGGCCTCATTTGGGGTTTCAGGCGGGATACACCCTTGCAAGGGCCAAGGTCCAGAGCAACCGGCGCCCTTCAATGTGGTCCAAATATTCCCGGGGGGAAGGCGAAGCCGGGGGGCAGAGCCCCCGCCTTTTACCGATTCCGGGGGGCACCGCCCCCGCTTCTCACCGCTTACAGGTTCGAATCGGCAATCCGCAATTCGCGGGCCCGCGACAGAATCGCATCTTCAACCGCGCGCAGAGTTTCGGGATCGACCGGGCCGCCCTTGGTCTGCATGGCGATTTTCAGGCTGCGGGCGTCCAGTGCCGGGTCTTGCACATAGATCGTGGCGCGGTAGGCGCGGCCACCACCGGGCGGCGTGCCATAGCCGGTGACGATCACGCCGGTGAAGGGGTCAATAGATTCGATGGGCAGAAAGCTGAGAACATCCAAAGCCGCGACCCAGATGTATTTATTGACCTCGACCGTGGTGTTGGGATCGTCCGAGTTGGAAAACAGATCCCAGATCGTCGATTTCCGGTCGCCGGAGGTCGCGGCAACCTGCGCGGCGTTCTGGGCGTCAAGGGCAGCCTGCGCGCCCAATTGCGCTTCGGTCTGGGTGCCGGTCTGGGGCTGGGGGACGGCATTGGAGCCGAACAGCCCGCCGCCGCCGCCCGAGCAGCCCGACAGGATCAACGCGCAAACCACAGCAATGCTTGTGTTTTTCACAGAATTTGGCCCATTTTTCCGCGGCATCTGGATCATTCGGCCCCCCGATTTCTTTGCGCCTGTCTATCAATGCCGCCCGCCCCTGCCAAGGCTTTTCCCAAAGACCGACACAGCCCTGCCGATGCTGTGCGAGAGTCTATATGAGTCGGATCTGCCGTGCGGCGCGGCCCCAATATGGCGGATTATTGCCGGAATTCCGGCGGCTTGGCGGACTGTGGCAAGACTGCATCACGATTTTGCTGTTTCCCCGCAACCGGGCCGTCCGCATTGCAATCGTGGGGTCAAAGAGAGAGATACAGTCCCATACCAGTTCGGATTCCCCTGAATTGGGCCGCACCTTTTGAGACAACGAGGGAACACTATGAAAAAGATTCTTCTTGCTTCCACCATGCTGGTTGGCACCGCAGGCTTCGCCTCCGCTGAAATCAGCTTTGCGGGCTCGGCAGCTGCCGGTATCGCAACCGACCACGGTCTGCACGCTCGTGCCTACTCGTCTGCCAGCCTGGACGTGACCTTTGCCGGCGCGACCGACAACGGCCTGGACTTCGGCGCAACCTTCGGTCTTTCGGTCGGTCAGTCCTACGACTTCGCTGATGACGGCGGTTTCGCTCAGGAAGACAGCAACTTCGGCATGCCGAATGTGTACATTGCTGGTTCGTTCGGCAAGGTTGAGTTCTCGGCTAACGAGTTCGACCACTTTGACGATGCGAATGGCAACGGCGACGTGAAGTACACCGGCACCTTCGGCGCCATCGGCGTTGGCTTGATCGCTGACATCGGTTCGGGCAACGTTTCGGCTGCTGCTGACGCAACCTTCGGCGGCATCGCGCTGCACGTTGATGGCGACACCTACGGCGAGTATAACGGTTCGGCAGCTTACACCATGGGCGCCTTCACCGGCACCGTTGGCGCTGGCCAGTCCACCGTTGACGGCACCACCTGGTCGGTCAAGGGCGCTTACGCCGCTGGCTCGATGACCGCTTCGGCTTCGTACAACGACGCTGCTGAAATCGACATCTCGCTGGGCTATGCCGCCAATGGCATCTCGGCTGGTGTGGACTACGGCACCGACGACGACGCAACCACCGACGACACCTATACCATCACCGCAGGTTACGACCTCGGCGGCGGTCTGTCGCTGGCAGCTGGTTACAACTACACCGGCGACGCATTCGTCGGCGCAGCGATGTCGTTCTAATCCTAACCGGATTGAACTTTGGGAAAAGCGGGCTTCGGCCCGCTTTTTTCATTTCAGGGGTTTCGTCTGCCACGCCTATATGGCCATCTGCGGCAAAACGAGGCCGCCGATGTCTTTGACCGAAATCCAGACCCGCCTGTCCGCCGCTATGGCCGCCCACAGCCGCCCGCCGGGGTCGGTGCAGCTGATCGCGGTGTCCAAGCTGCAACCGCTGGACCGGTTGCGCGCGGTTCTGGCGGCCGGGCATCGGCTTTACGGCGAAAACTACGTTCAGGAAGCCTTGGGCAAATGGCCCGATCTGCGGGCCGAATTTGGTCCGGTCGGCGTGCATATGATCGGTCCCTTGCAGTCCAACAAGGCCAAGCAGGCGGTTGAGATTTTTGACGCCATCCACTCGGTTGACCGCCCATCGCTGGCGCAAAAGCTGGCCGGGCTGGCACAGGCGCGCGGCACTTGCCCGCAGTTGTTCGTGCAGGTCAACACCGGATCCGAACCGCAGAAAGCCGGCGTTCTGCCCGGCGATCTGGACCGGTTTCTGACCGATTGCGCCGCGATGGCGCTGACCATCGACGGACTGATGTGCATCCCGCCCGAGGATGAAGCCCCGACCCCGCATTTCATCGCCCTGGCCCAGATGGCAGCGCGCAACGGATTGACCGGCCTGTCGATGGGGATGAGCAGCGACTTTGAAGCGGCGGTGGCCCAAGGCGCCACCCATATCCGCGTAGGATCAGCTATTTTTGGCGCGCGGCCGGGGGTCTGAGGCGGCTTTAAGTCAGCCAGACCCGCGCGTAGGGCGGCAGCACCAGATGATCATCGTACAATTGCACCTGCGCGTCCGACAGGGCGTCATGCCACTGGCTGACCCCCTGATCGCGCAGCCAAGCGCCGGGCAGGTTCTGCCAATCCTCGGAGAAATTGAACAGACACAAAACCGGCCGGGTCGGCGCGCGACGCTGGACGGCAAAGACCGGGGTCAACCCGGTGGTCAGCACCCGCGTTGGATGGCCCGCGTGCAAATCGGGCGTGGCGCGGCGGCGGGCAAGGATATGCTTTACGCCCAGAAACACCCGGCTGGACGGCGTGTCGCCGCCATGCCGCGCCGCTGCCACTGCCCAATCCATCAAGGGGCGATGCACCCAACGGCTGTCATGCGCGTGTTCGGGCCGGTCGCGGTAGGTGTAATCGTTCAACGTCGCCAGCTCGTCCCCCATATAAATCAGGGGGATACCACCGAAACTGGCGATCAGCGCATGGCCCAGCAGGATGCGCTGCACCGCCAGATCGACCTGCGCCGCGCCTTGCGCCTTTTCTAACCCGGCAAGCGAGGCGAAGCTGCCGGAAATGCGTTTATCGCCCGTCGCCTCGTTCACCTGAAACAGCGCGCCTTGGGCAAAACTGCCGGCAAAGCCGCCCTCGTAGAAATCGGACAGATAGGCGCGGTGGCCGGGACCGGTGATGTTCAGCGCCGCCGCATCCTCGTCCGTGATGGCCCAGCCGATGTCGTCATGGCAGCGGATATAGGTGGCATAGGTGGCGTTGGTGAGGGTTTCGGGGAAATGGGTTTGCAGAACATGGGTCATCAGGCGGGTGTCGCGCGTGGCCAAAGCGCCCCAGAACTGCACCATCAGGGAATTGTGATAGGCCAGATTGCCCTCGCGCCCGTCATGTCGGCCACGGCCCAGATAGGGCAGCATTTCGGCCGGGGCGACGATGGCCTCTTCGAGATGGATGACGGCCGGACAGGTGATGCGGCAACAGGCGCGCAGGGCCTGAAGCAGCATATGCACCTCGGGCTCGGACTGGCAGCGCGTGCCCATGCGTTTCCACATGAAGGCGACGGCATCCAGCCGCAGCACGTCAACGCCCTGATTGGCGAGGAAAAACATGATGCGGGTGATTTCCAGAAACACCTGAGGATTGGCCCAGTTCAGATCCCATTGATGTTCGTTGAAGGTGGTCCAGACCCATTTGCCCATGTCCGGGTAGTAGGTGAAATTGCCCGGCGCGTTGTCGGGAAATACCTCAACCAGATCGCGGGAATAGGCGTTGGGCAGATCGGGGCTGTCATACATCAGATAATAATCTTGATAGACAGGATCGCCAGCGCGGGCGCGGATCGCCCAGTCATGTTCCTTTGCGGTGTGGTTCAGCACCAGATCGACGCAGGTGGAAATTCCCTTTTCGCGGAAGGCAGTTGATACCGCTTTGAGATCGTCCATCGTTCCCAGATCGGGGTTGATCCGGCGGTAATCCATCACCGAATACCCACCGTCGCTGTCGCCCGGACGGGGCATCAGGCAGGGCATCAGATGGACATAGGTGATGCCCATTTCCTGCAAATAGTCTTGATGCGACAGGATGGATTTCAGATCGCCGCAGAAGCGGTCGATATAGCAGACATAGCCCGCCATATCCGCAGTCTGAAACCAGTCGGGATTGAAATCCCGTTGCAAATCCAGACGCTTAAGGTCCGAGGGGCGCGCAGCCCATGCGGCGGCCATATCGGCCTTCAGGGTGGTGACAAAGGCGTCATATCCGGGATGCGTGCCGTAAAGCACGGCCAGCATCGGCCACAGATCGGGGGCCGAGCGCGCCATGCGCAGATCGAACACAACATCGTCCGGCGTTGCCGCACCTTTTGCCATCGTCCCGCTCCTACTCTGCGCGCCCCGGACTTTAGGCGATTAAAAGCGCTTTGGGAAGTTTCTTCATCGGATGACCAGCCGGGTGCGGTGCTGGATGCGCTGCGCGATCCACAACAGATCGGGCGCTGAAAACGCCAGACACCCCGCCGTCGGCGCGCCCGGCCGTCGCCAGCGGTGCAAAAAGATCGCAGAGCCGCGACCCGGATCGGCATGGGGCCAGTTCCAGCCGGTCAGCAGGATCAGGTCATATTGCGGATCGGCGCGGCGCAGAACCTCATGACCGAATGGATGCGGCGCGCGGACCATCAGATTGTAATCGGGATCCTCCACATCATCTGACCACAGATCCAGAGGGCCGATCGGCAAGGCCCAGTCGGTGGGCCGCGCCATCCGGTCCGGGCGGTACAGCATGCCCACGATGCGGTGAACGCCGCGCGGGGTGGCGCCGTCGCCCTCACGCTTGGCCCGCGCGTCCACCAGCCCGCTGCGCCCGATGGTGCAGGGCAAGCGGCGGCCCATGAACTGCACCCCCAGTTTCGACAGGATCAGATCGGTTTTCACAGGGCGGCCTCCTTGGGCGTGGGGATGGCGCGGGCGTGTGCGGGTGACCCCAGCATGATATGAACCTTGGCCATTTGCTGCCCTTCACCCCCGCACCCCGCCGGATAGATAGTCCGCCGATTGCGGAATTGAAACATTTCCCACCCCGGCGACACGCTTGCGTGAGGGAATTGTCGCATATCTTGCCGCAACGGGGATCCGGGCGCATGTCTGTCACCAAGGGGCAACCCAAGGAATGGAGGCCGACGATGGCAACGCTGCGCAAAATCCTGCTGGTGGACGATGATGATGACCTGCGGGAAGCATTGTCCGAACAACTGGTGATGACCGAAGATTTCGACGTGTTCGAGGCGCGCAATGGCGCGGAGGGCATGGAAAAGGTCAAGGCCGGGGTTTTCGATCTGGTGATCCTTGACGTGGGTCTGCCCGACACCGATGGCCGCGAGTTGTGCCGCCGGATGCGCAAGGCCGGGGTGAAATGCCCGGTGATGATGCTGACCGGCCATGACACCGACAGCGATACAATCCTGGGTCTGGATTCCGGCGCCAATGACTATGTGACCAAGCCGTTCAAATTCCCGGTGCTTCTGGCCCGCATCCGCGCGCAGGTCCGCCAGCATGAACAATCCGAAGATGCGATTTTCCAGCTTGGCCCCTATACGTTCAAGCCGGCGCAGAAAATGCTGATCGACGCCAAGGAAAAGAAGGTGCGGTTGACCGAGAAGGAAACCAATATCCTGAAATTCCTTTACCGCGCGCAATCGGCGGTCGTGGGCCGCGATATGCTGCTGCACGAGGTCTGGGGCTATAACGCCGGGGTCACGACCCACACCTTGGAAACCCATATCTACCGTCTGCGCCAAAAGATTGAGGCGGACCCATCAAACGCGCGGCTGCTGATCACGGAAAACGGCGGCTACAAATTGGTCGCATAACGAATTGTCAGGAATACCGGACTTATTATTGCCAGAATGCCTGACTATATTGCAGATAACGCGACATTGTCCTTGGGCAGTGTCGCAGATCGACCCCCTTGCCATGTCGGGGTTATGACATGGCTCCTCCCTGTTGGACTGGGCCGGGTTCTCCCCGGCCCTTTTTTTTCGCCCAATCCGGCTGGTCCGGGCGGTTGCATGCCCCCCGTTCGTCGCCTGTAAAACGTTGCACAAAAGACGCAACCACAGGGCGATTTTTCCGGCACAAGTGGGGCAAGATCACAAGGACGCAGGTCTGTGATATAAAAAGGCTCCTCCCTGTTAGACTGGCCCGGCCCGCTTGCCGGGCTTTTTCTTGGACCGGTGCCGTTGGCGCGTCAAAGCGTCGTAAAAGGGTTACGGGATATCGCCTTGTTTTCGCCAAGATATTTCGCTTAGGTTGCGCTGCGTCGCGGTGCGGTTGCGCCGCAGACCTATCATCCCAACCGGAGTATCCTATGCGCTATCTTGGCCTTTCTGTCGTTCTGTCCCTGTCGGCCCTGTCCGCCCCCGCCTTTGCCGAAGATCTGGTGTTCGACCTGATCAACAACTCGTCCGTGAACTTGCAGGAATTGTATGTGTCGCCTGCCGAAACCGACACCTGGGGCGATGATATCCTGGGCGTCGAAATTCTGGCCGCGGGCGAAACCGGCACCGTGACCATCACTGACGGGCTGGAAACCTGCGCCTATGACCTGCGGTTTGTGACCGATACCGGGGTTGAAGTGACCAGCTCGCAGGATCTGTGCGAATTGGCGACCTTTACGCTGAACGACTGACTTTAAGTCCAATGGTTCACTGAAGGCTTGAGGCTTTTGGGCGGGCGGCCTAGTCTGGCCGCCCGTTCGTCATAAAAGCAGCACATCCCCATGTCTTTCACCCTTGCCACCTGGAACATCAATTCGGTCCGCTTGCGCGAAGGGCTGGTGGCCCGGCTGATGGCCGAAGAGCAGCCCGATATCCTGTGCCTGCAGGAATGCAAAAGCCCGGTTGAGATGATCCCGGTGGAGCAGTTTCAGGCCCTTGGCTATCGTCACATGGTGGCGCGGGGGCAAAAGGGTTATAATGGCGTCGCGATCCTGTCAAAATTGCCGATCACGGATGCCGGCGGCAGCGATTTCGCCAGCCTTGGCCATGCGCGGCATGTGGCGGGGCGGCTGGACAATGGTGTGACCATTCACAACTGCTATGTCCCGGCGGGCGGCGACATTCCCGACCGGACGCAGAACGAAAAATTCGGCCAGAAGCTGGATTTCCTGACCGAAATGCGCGACGCCTTTCATGGCGAGCGGCCCCAAAAGGCGATTCTGGTCGGGGATCTGAACATCGCCCCGCGCGAAGATGACGTCTGGAACCACAAGCAATTGCTGAAAATCGTCAGCCATACCCCGATCGAAGTGGCCCATCTGGCCGAAACCCAAAGCGCGGGCGGCTTTGTCGATGTGACGCGCGCCGATATCCCCGAGGGGAAGTTGTACAGCTGGTGGTCGTACCGGTCGCCCGATTGGGACGCGGGCGACAAGGGGCGGCGGCTGGATCATATCTGGGCCACGGGCGATATCGCCGGGGCGGCGCATGGCAGCCGCATCCTGCGGGCGGTGCGCGGCTGGGAGCAGCCGTCGGACCATACCCCGGTTTTCGCCACGTTTGATCTGTAAGGCAGCGACCCGCAGGGCGGATCACGACAGGAGAGCGGCATGTCACTGACGCGGCGCGGGGTTTTGCTGGGAACGGGGGCGGTGCTTGGTGCCGTGGCCGCGCGCTGGACCGGGCCGCAGAACCCCTCGGCGGACGGCGTGCAGATGATCGTGCCGGGTGGGGGTGATGGGGTGTTGAACGACGCCTCGTTGCTGTCCGAAACACCGGTGTTCCGCCATACCATCCTGAAAACCCAAGGTGCCGATCTGATCGCCGCCCTGCGCGCCGAGATGGCCGAGGCGCAGTCCGCCGGGCGCGCTTTCAATATCGGGGCCGCGCGGCATTCGATGGGTGGTCAGGCGATTCCGGCGGCGGGTCATGCGGTGACGTTTGACGCTCCGGGGGTGGAAATTGACAGCGCCGCCCAGACCTACCGCGTGCAGGCAGGCACGCGCTGGCATCAGGTGATCGCGGCGCTGGAACCGGCGGGCCTGTCGCCCAAGGTCATGCAATCCAACGCCGATTTCGGGGTGGCCGCGACCTATTCGGTCAACGCTCATGGCTGGCCGACCGCCTTTGGCCCGATGGGATCCACGGTGCGCGAGGTTGAGATGCTGTTGGCCGATGGCAGCCTGATCACCGCCTCTGCCACCGAAAATCCGCAGATCTTTGCGGCGGCGATGGGGGGCTACGGGCTGATCGGGCAGATCACCGCGCTGGAGGTGGAGGCCGAACGCAACATGGCCCTGACGCCCAGTTTCGCGCAAATGCCGGCCAGTGATTTCGCGGCGGCCTTTGCCGCGATGGTGCCGACGGTTCCGATGGCTTATGGTCGGCTGTCGGTGGACCGCGCGGGGTTTTTCGCCAAGGCCATGCTGGTCAGCTATGCCCCGGTGGACGAGCCGATCCCGCCCGTCACCGGATCGGGGTTCATGTCCCGCGCGGCGCGACCGATTTTCCGCGCGCAGGTCGGCAATGAATGGGTCAAGCGGCGGCGCTGGTGGCTGGAAACCGGGCCAACCACATGGCTGGCCGGGGTGGCCAGCCGGTCAGGCCTGATGGCCGAACCCGTGGTGACGCTCGACGACCGTGACCCCAGCCGCACCGACATTCTGCACGAATACTTCGTACCACCCGCCGCCTTTGACGGCTTTCTGACCGTCTGTCGTCAGATCATTCCGCAAAGCTATCAGGAGATGCTGAATGTCACCCTGCGCTGGGTTGAAGGTGACGCGACCTCGGTCCTGTCCTATGCGCCCGACGGGTCGCGCATCGCGGCGGTGATGCTGTTTTCGCAGGAAATGTCGCCGCGCGCCGAGGCGGATATGGCGCAGATGACCAGCACTTTGATCGAGGCGGTCACCGGGCTGGGCGGCAGCTATTATCTGCCCTATCGCCCCCATGCCAGCCCCGGTCAGATGGCCAACGCCTATGCCCGTTTGCCGGAATTTGCCGCGATCAAACGCCAGATGGACCCAAATCTGTTGTTCCGCAACGCGCTTTGGGACAAGTATGTCGCACAGCTTTGAAAGTTCCCTTATGACCGCCGCCCGCCTATGACCATGACCCGCAAGATCGCCTTTGCCTATGCCGTGATCCTGTCGGCGGTGGCGATGCTCAACTACATCCCCGGTCTGACCGACTCGCAGGGGCGGGCCTTTGGCATCTTTTCCTTGGACATTTATGACGACGGGTTGCATGTCGCCTCGGCGCTGCTGGCGCTGGCGGCGGCGCTTTGGTCGCACAAGACGGCGAAGTGGTTTTTGATCCTGTTTGGTGCTGCCTATCTGGCGGACGGCGTTTTGGGATTGGTGACGGGCGTCGGATATCTGGATCTGGCGATCTGCACCACGGGACCGATTGATTTGCCCTTCGGGTTCAAGATTCTGGCCAACACACCGCATATCGGCTTGGGCGGATTTGCCCTGATCATGGGTCTGCGCGCATGAGGGGGCTTTGGCGCTGGATCAAACGCGGGTTGCTGGCGCTGCTGGTGGCGGTTCTGGCCCTGCTGACGCCGGTGGCGTGGAACGAGGTGAACTGCCGTGGCACCAAAATCGACAGCCGTTATGCCGCCATCCTGCCGCCCGCCGATCACCGTCCCGAATCGCGCACGCTGATGACCTATCCCGAATGGCACATCGTCCACGCCTATGAGGATTATGCCGCCGTCATCGCCACCGGGGCACCGCAGGATTACGCCTTTTTGCCCGCGATTGGGCAATACTGGACTTCCCTTTGCACGCTGACCGAAGCGGCGGCGGCGCATGGCGGGGCGGATTGGCCGACGCGGCAGATGGTCTATACCATCGGCGTCAGTTTCACCGCCGAACTGCTGGCCAAGGCGGCCTATGAAGAAACGCTGGGGCGGCTGTTCGTCTGGCTGCGCGGCGATGCGCGCGCGCCGCTGGACGATCTGTCAGCGTCTCAGTCGGCGGCCTATGCGGCATTCCTAAATCAAGTGCCGTGGTACAAATGGGATTTCGCGGCGGACAGGGCGGCGCTGTCCGCAGCCAATACCGGCGGCCTGCGCGACCGCGAGCGCAACCTGGCCTTGGGCATCGAATATGCGGTCAAGGCGCAATATGCCAAGGTCATCGCGGCAGCGGTCGCGGCCACCAGGCAGGATGCACTGCGGATGCGGGTGATCGTGGGCGGGCTGGACGCGCAGGTTCTGGCGGCCAGTCCCGATGTCACGGTGATCGCCACGCGGCCCCAAGGGGTGGAGGTGGAAACCCCGCGCTATGCCGCCTTTACCGATCTGGCGGGCGACTTGGCGGCAAAGGGCGGGCGGTTTCTGGAAATCGCCGGCAATGACGATATCCTGTTCACCGCCCTGTCGCCTGCCGCCATCTTGCCCGGCGCTTTGGCCAGCTTTCCGCGCCAAGGCCACACCGACAACCGTCATCTGATGCTGATCAAGGTCACGGATCTGGCCAAGGCCCTGCAAGACCCGGATTTACAGATTGAGCATATTCACGATTACTAAGGATTAGGGTCGCCCTCAGGCCCGCCCCGCCGTGGACGACAGCGTCAGGGGGTCAATGCCCAAAACCGCCAAGGCCCGGCTCCATTTCGCCGGGGTTGCGGCGGAAAACACCAGATCATGATCGGCATCGACGGTCAGCCAGTCGTTGCGCGCAATTTCGCCCTCTAGCTGACCCGCACCCCAACCGGCATAGCCAAGCGCCAGCATCGCCTCTTTCGGGCCACGCCCCTGTGCCAGATCGACCAGAATATCGCGCGAGGTGGTGACGGAATAGCCGCCGGTCACATACAACCGCCCTTCGGTCGGGGTATGGTCGGAATGATGCAGCACAAAGCCGCGCCCACGTTCCACCGGGCCACCATACAGACAAGGCACCGGCAGAATGGCGGCGCTGCGGGCAATGTCCAACTGATCCAGAAGGTCGGGGAAATCCAGCTCTCGCAGGGGTTTGTTCAGGATCAGGCCCATCGCCCCCTCGTCGCCATGCGAACAGATCAGGATCACCGAATGGTCAAAGCGCGGGTCTTTCAGGCCCGGCATCGCCACCAGTAACTTGCCCGTCAATTGCATGGCCAACCCCGTCCTGTCACCGCCACGATGACGCGAACGGCGCGAAGGCTCAACCCCATCGTGACAAAATGCCCGAAGGACCGCGCGGATCGGCGGAGGGTTGCGCCCGCGAAATCTCACGCAACGTCGCTGGAAAGTGATTTCCCACGGCGGGCCAAATCCCTATGTTCGGGCGATGATTTGGAAATTCGCCCCTTACCTTGCCGCGCTGGCCCTCGCCTTCCCCCTGTTTGCCCAGGACATCGAGGGGCTGGACCGCGCCAGCTTTCGCCCTGGCTGGATGACCGCTGCGGGCAGCCATATGACCGCGCTGGATTTGCAGTTGCAGCCGGGGTGGAAAACCTATTGGCGCGCGCCGGGTGATGCGGGGATCCCGCCCAGTTTCGACTGGACCGGATCGGAAAATCTGGCCAGCGTCGCGCTGCATTGGCCCAGCCCGCAGATCTTTGACCTGAACGGGCTGCGCTCCATCGGCTATCACGATCAACTGGTCCTGCCGATGGAGGTTATGGCCATCGACCCCACGCGCCCGGTGGCGGTGCGTTTGTCGGTGCAGATCGGCATCTGCAAGGACATCTGCCTGCCCGCCACCGTGACAGTCAGTGGCGAGGTTTTTGGCAAGGGCGCGTCGGATGCGGCGATCAAGACCTCATTGGCGCTGCGCCCCCTGACGGCGGACGAGGCGGGCTTGGCCCAGATCATCTGCCGCGTGGCCCCGATCAAGGACGGGTTGCGCCTGACCGCCGATCTGGACCTGCCGCGCCTTGGAGTGGAGGCGGAGGCAGTGGTGTTTGAAACCACCGACCGCAGGATCTGGGTGTCCGAAGCCGACGCGATGCGTCAGGACGGCACGTTAACCGCGATGTCGGATCTGGTCGGCCCCTCGGGTCAACCCTTTGCGCTGGAACGGCGCGGGGTGACGGTGACGGTGATTTCAGGCGACAAATCGGTAGAGATTCTGGGCTGCCCGGCCCCCTGAGTATGGCTACTTGCGCCGCAGGTGTTCATCCAGCCGGGGCATGATTTCGACGAAATTGCAGGGCCGGTGGCGGTAATCCAGCTGTTTGACCAGAATCTCGTCCCAAGCGTCGCGACAGGCGCTGGGACTGCCGGGCAAGGCGAACAGATAGGTGCCCATCGCCACGCCCCCGGTGGCGCGGCTTTGCACCGCCGAAGTGCCGATCTTTTGCATCGAGACGATGGTGAAAACGGTGCCAAACGCCTCAATCTCTTTCTCGTAAACGTCGCGGTGCGCCTCGACCGTCACATCGCGCCCGGTCAGGCCGGTGCCGCCGGTCGAAATCACCACATCAATCGCCGGATCCGCGCAATATTGCCGCAGTTTCTGGGCGATGGTGGCGCGGTCATCCGGGCAGATCGACCGCGCGGCCAGAACATGCCCCGCCCCGGTCAGCCTTTCCACCAAGGCATCGCCGGACCGGTCATCGGCGGCGGTGCGGGTGTCGGACACGGTCAGGACCGCAATGCGCACCGGCACGAAGGGTTTAAGATCCTCACTCATCCCAACCGCGCCTTGATCTGCAACAGATCGGCCCAGGCTTCGCGCTTGGCCAGTGGGTTGCGCAACAAATAGGACGGATGGACCATCGGCATCAGCGGCTTGCCCAGAACCTGCCCCCAACTGCCGCGCGGCGCCAGCCCGCCGGTCAGCGCCAGCAGCGGCGAATTGCCCAAGGTAACGATCAATTCCGGATCGACCAGCGCGATATGGCGTTCGACAAAGGGGCGCATCATGGCAAGTTCCGACGGATCGGGGTCGCGGTTGCCCGGCGGTCGCCATGGCATCACCGGGGTCACATAAATCGCGCGCGAGGGATCGGGATTGCCGCGCGACAGGCCGATCGCGGCGAACATCCGGTCCAGAAGCAGCCCCTCACGCCCGACCAGCGGACGGCCTTCGACATCTTCGTCGCGGCCCGGGGCCTGCCCAAGGATCATCACGCGCGCGACAGGGTTGCCATCGGCAAAGACCGTGTTGCGCGCGCCGCGTTTGACCTCGCACAGATCAAAGGCGGTCAGGGCGTCGCGCAAATCGGCCAGCGTCACGCAAGCATCGGCGGCGGCGCGGGCGGCGGCCACCGGGTCGGTGTTAAATATCACAGCCGGGGTCGCAACCGCTGGCCGCGGGGTCACCGGATCGGCCGCACGCCGCGTCCAAGGCGCGGCTTCGGGCAGATCAAAGCTGTTCTGCGGCGTTTCCTGCACCACCTCGCTGACGCCAAGATCGACCTGCCACGCCAGCGCTGCAAGCGCTGCGGTCCAGTCAAGCTGGTGGTCGTGGCTGATCTGCGGATCGATTCCCATGGCCCCAAACTAGGCCCCCTGCCCCCCCTTCACAACCACCTTGCCCGCCCCCTCTGGCCTTTCTATAAGCCTGCAACGCCCTGCCCCAGATCCCGCCGTTCACGAGGTGCCCGATGACCTTCCGCGCCCGCCATCTTTTGGGGATCGAACAGCTGTCCCCGCAGGAAATCACCACGGTTCTGGATCTGGCCGACCGCTATGTCGATCTGAACCGGCGCACGGTGAAGCAATCCGATGTGCTGGCCGGTATGACGCAGATCAACATGTTCTTCGAGAACTCTACCCGCACGCAGGCGAGTTTCGAGCTGGCCGGAAAACGGCTGGGCGCGGATGTGATGAACATGTCGGTGGCGCAAAGCAGCGTGAAAAAGGGCGAGACGCTGATTGACACCGCGATGACGCTGAACGCGATGCGGCCCGATCTTCTGGTGGTGCGGCACGGGGCGTCAGGGGCGGTCAACCTGCTGGCGTCAAAGGTGAATTGCGCGGTTCTGAACGCGGGCGACGGGCGGCATGAACACCCGACGCAGGCGCTGCTGGACGCGCTGACCATCCGCCGCGCCAAGGGTCGCATCCAGCGCCTGACCGTGGCGATTTGCGGCGATATCGCGCATTCCCGCGTGGCGCGCAGCAACCTGATCCTGCTGGGCAAGATGGAAAACCGCATCCGTCTGATCGCCCCGCCAACCCTGATGCCCGCCGGAGTGGGTGAGTTCGGGTGCGAGCTGTTCGATGACATGCGCGCCGGCCTTGAAGGCGCGGATGTGGTGATGATGCTGCGCTTGCAAAAGGAACGCATGGACGGCGGGTTCATCCCGTCCGAGCGGGAATATTACCACCGTTATGGTCTGGACGCCGAAAAACTGTCGGTCGCCAAGCCCGACGCCATCGTCATGCACCCCGGCCCGATGAACCGCGGGGTGGAAATCGACGGCGAACTGGCCGATGACATCAACCGGTCGGTCATTCAGGAGCAGGTCGAAATGGGTGTCGCGGTGCGCATGGCCTGCATGGACCTTCTGGCGCGGAATTTGCGGGCAGAGCGGGGCCGAAAGGCTGTGGGGGTGATGGTGTGACCCCCGACCCGGATCGCAAACCCACAAAGTCCGATGCCCGCATAGGCGGCATGGTGGCCACCGCCGCCCTGATCTTCCTTGCCCTTTTCACCCTAGCCTTCATCTGGATAGCCTGACGTGATCGCGCGTGGCATAATTGCCCCCACGACACGACCGCAATCATCAGGACGGGGGCAGCACATGGATGATTTCTGGGAGACACATCTTCATCCAGGCGAAACCTTGCTGTGGCAGGGCGCGCCGATACCTATGCTACGTATTACCGTTGGAGACTTTGTGGTTGCAGCTTTGGGTCTCGTGATCCTTTGTTTTGGCCTCGGGATGTTTTTCGCTTCAATTGAATATTTCCCAGCGGCCGAGACCTGGCTTGACACTGTCATGACAATTATTTGGTTTATCGGTTCGCTTCCGATTGTTGCTTTGGGCGGAGGTCTTACGTTTGTTTTCACCTACGCCGAGTTCATGCGGCGGCGAAACACCCGTTACGCGCTTTCCACTCGCTGCGCCTACATCGCGACGAACTGGCGGAAATTTACCATCGACAGCTATCCGATCCTGCCAAACACAGAGGTAAGTCTGGACCAGCGCAAGCGGTGGTACGGTGTGACATTCCACGCCAGAAAAACAGACGATGAGGACGGCGGGATCACAACCACACTCATCGGTTTCGAACGCATTGCTGACGGACCAAAGGTCTTTCGCCTGATCCGCGGCATACAGATGGACACTCCATGACCTTGCACTTCACCAACGCTCGCCTGATCAATCCCGAAACCGGGAACGACGCGCCCGGATCGCTGACGGTGCTGGGCGGGCGCATTCAGGCGGTGAATGGCCCGCGTCCCGGAGGCGCGATGGAGGTGGATTGCAACGGGCAATGTCTGGCCCCCGGCATCATCGACTGGGGCGTCAAGATTGGTGAACCGGGCGAGAGGCACAAGGAATCCTTCCGCTCGGCCGGTCTGGCGGCGGCGGCGGGTGGGGTGACCACGATCATCGCGCGGCCCGACACCAACCCGGCCATCGACACACCTGAAATGCTGGAATTCGTGACGCGGCGCGCGGCCGAAGCCTCGCCCGTGCGGATCCGCCATATGGCCGCGCTGACCAAGGGTCGCGCGGGCCATGAGATGACCGAGATCGGCTTTCTGCTGGACGCCGGGGCCATCGCTTTTACCGACGGGTTCAAGGTGATCACCGACACCAAGGCGTTCAGCCGCGCGCTGGTCTATGCCAAGTCCTTGGGCGCGCTGGTGATTTGTCACCCGCAGGAACCGGGTCTTTCGGCGGGGGCGGCGGCGACCTCGGGCAAGTTTGCCTCGCTGCGCGGGCTTCCCGGTGTGTCACCCATGGCCGAGAGGATCGGGCTGGACCGCGATCTGGGACTGGTTGAAATGACGGGCGCGCGCTATCACGCCGATCAGATCACCACCGCGCGCAGCCTGCCCGCGTTGGAGCGCGCCAAGGCCAATGGGCTGGACGTGACGGCGGGGGTGTCGATCCACCACCTGACGCTGAACGAATTGGACCTAGGCGATTACCGCACCTTCTTCAAGCTGACCCCGCCCCTGCGCAGCGAAGACGACCGTCTGGCGATGGTTCAGGCGGTGGCGGATGGGCTGATCGACGTGATCAGCAGCTTTCACACCCCGGCGGATGAGGAATCCAAACGCCTGCCCTTCGAAGAGGCGGCCAGCGGTGCCGTGGGTCTGCAAACCCTGCTTCCAGCGGCGCTGCGCCTGTATCACGCGGGCCAGATCAGCCTGCCCGCCCTGTTCCGCGCCCTGTCGCTGAACCCGGCCAAGCGTCTGGGCCTGCCGCAGGGTCGGCTGGCCGAGGGCGCGCCCGCCGACCTGATCCTGTTCGATCCCGATGCACCCTTTGTGCTGG
>JANNBI010000213.1:0-6170 GCA_031385345.1 Paracoccaceae bacterium
TGCTTGCGGGGCGGCGATGGGTTTTCTATGCCGGATGGGACATTGACCGAAAGGACCATCCCCCATGCGCGCAACTGCCACCGTCAAGAAAATCCTGTCGAATTACGAAGGCGAAACCCCCGGCGTGAAGGCAAATCTTGCGCGAATGCGTGCGGTCGGTGCTGAACGGGCGGCGGATCATCGTGTTTTCGGGCGGAGCGGCAAAGGGCGCCGACTCGGTTCTGGACGATGCGCGCGCCATTCGTGACGGCGGCGGCAATGGGTCGATCATCGGGCGCAACGCGTTTCAGCGGCCAAGAGCTGAGGCGATGGCGCTGTTGCAGGGCATGGTCGATATCTACAAGGGCAAGGCCTGATTTAGGGTCGGGGCCGGCTTTACAGCCACGACCGGGCATCATCTGACGCTTGAAGATCACCAGATAAGCCCGTCGAACGCTTGGAAAGTTCGGCGGGCTTTGCTTTTTGGGATTCACAGGGCCGCGCGCTTGTGTAAAGGTGTTTCCAAACGCCCCCGGATGAGGGGCGACCGGGGCAAGCTGATGACACGTCAAACACCGCGCGCATCTTTGGGGGGCACCGTTTATCTGGTGACCTGTCTGCTGCTGGGCGCCTATTTCGGCTTTGCCGCGATCCAAGGTGAAAGCGGTGTGCTTGCGCAGCGTCAGGTTTCAGCCGAAGCAGCCCTGCTGATGGCCGAACGCGACGCGCTGGCCGAAGAATTGAACGGATTGCAAAACCTGACCCTGCGGCTTTCGGACAGCTATCTTGATCTTGACCTGCTGGACGAGCGCGCCCGCGCCGTTCTGGGCTATATCCGCGCCGACGAGATCGTTCTGCGCTGACCCTTTCCCGCTGTTAATCTGCCAAAATCCGGCCCCTGCCCCGGCCCGAATTTGCTTTTGCCCTTTTTTCACCGATGCGGTATAGATAGTTTAACACTGAACTATTCCGCAAACTGTCGGGAGGATGCGCGCGTGGCCGTGAAAAAACCGTCTGAAAAATCGCCTGAAAAATCAA
Source organism: Paracoccaceae bacterium (assembly GCA_031385345.1). Lineage (GTDB taxonomy): Bacteria > Pseudomonadota > Alphaproteobacteria > Rhodobacterales > Rhodobacteraceae > CAIYZT01. The sequence continues at coordinate 1,018 of JANNBI010000213.1, forward strand.
ACGTCTCGAAGGACGAGTTGATGAGGCTGTATAAAGAGATGCTGCTGATCCGCCGATTCGAGGAGAAGGCAGGCCAGTTGTACGGCATGGGTCTGATCGGGGGGTTCTGCCACCTCTACATCGGTCAGGAGGCGGTTGTTGTGGGTCTGGAAGCCTGCACCAAGGAAGGCGACAAGCGCATCACCAGCTACCGCGACCACGGGCATATGCTGGCCTGTGGCATGGACCCCAAGGGTGTGATGGCCGAACTGACCGGGCGGTCGGGCGGATATTCCAAGGGCAAGGGCGGTTCCATGCACATGTTCAGCCGCGAAAAGCATTTCTACGGCGGCCACGGCATTGTGGGGGCGCAGGTGCCTTTGGGGGCCGGGCTGGCGTTGGCCGACAAGTATCTGGGCAATGACAATGTAACTTTCACTTATTTTGGCGACGGTGCGGCCAACCAGGGCCAGGTCTATGAAACCTACAACATGGCCGAGTTGTGGAGTCTGCCGGTCATTTTCGTCATTGAAAACAACCACTACGCCATGGGCACCTCGCAGGCGCGGTCGACCAAATCGGCCACCTTGTTTGGGCGCGGACTGGCTTACGGCATCCCCGGCGAACAGGTGGACGGCATGGATGTGTTGGCGGTCAAGGCCGCGGGGACAAAGGCCGTGGCGCATTGCCGGGCTGGCAAGGGCCCGTATATCCTTGAAATGATGACCTATCGCTACCGTGGGCATTCGATGTCCGACCCGGCCAAATACCGGACGCGCGAAGAGGTTGAGAAGATCAAGACCGAAAAGGACGCCATCGAACACGTGCGCGACCTGCTGACCCAAGGCGGCCTTGCGTCAGACGAAGAGCTGAAGGCCATCGACAAGACGATCAAAGAGATCGTCAACGAAAGCGCCGAATTCGCCAAAAACAGCCCCGAGCCAGAGCTTTCCGAGCTCTGGACCGACATCTACGTGTAAGGAGAGACAGATATGGCAACCGAAGTATTGATGCCCGCCCTGTCGCCCACGATGGAAGAGGGGACGCTGGCCAAATGGCTGGTCAAGGAGGGCGACAAGGTCAAATCCGGCCAGATCCTGGCCGAGATTGAAACCGACAAGGCCACGATGGAGTTTGAGGCCACCGATGAAGGTGTGGTCGGCAAGCTGCTGGTCGCGGCTGGCACCGCCGGGGTCAAGGTGAACACCCCGATCGCGGTGATGGTCGAGGACGGCGAAACCTATGCGGCGGCAGCCCCTTTGGCGGCAGCGGCGGTGGCAGCGCCGGTTGCAGCCATCGCAGTTGCGGCGGTCGCGGCGGCCCCGGTTTCGGTCGTTTCCAAAGCCTCGCCCGATTGGGCGGACGGCACGCCGATGAAAACCATGACCGTGCGTGAAGCCCTGCGCGAAGCGATGGCCGAAGAAATGCGCGCCGCGTCCAATGTCTTTCTGATGGGCGAAGAGGTTGGCGAATATCAAGGGGCCTACAAGATCTCGCAAGGCCTTCTGGACGAATTCGGCCCCAAGCGGATCATCGACACGCCGATCACCGAAATGGGCTTTACCGGGATCGCGGTGGGTGCAGCCTGGGGCGGATTGCGGCCCATCGTTGAATTCATGACGTTCAACTTCGCCATGCAAGCCATTGACCACATTCTGAATTCGGCGGCCAAAACCAATTACATGTCGGGCGGTCAACTGGGCTGTCCCATCGTGTTTCGCGGCACCAATGGCGCGGCGGCACGGGTCGGCGCGCAGCATTCACAGGACTTTGCGGCATGGTATGCCGCGATTCCGGGTCTGCGGGTGGTGATGCCCTATTCGGCCTCGGACGCCAAGGGACTGCTGAAAACCGCGATCCGCGACGGCAATCCGGTGATCTTCCTTGAAAACGAAATCCTGTATGGCCAGTCGTTTGACGTGCCGGATCTGCCCGATTTCACCATTCCGTTTGGCAAGGCGCGGATCTGGCGCGAAGGCAGTGATGTGACCATCGTCTCCTTCGGGATCGGGATGAAATACGCGCTGGAAGCCGCTGATGTGCTGGCCAAAGACGGAATTTCGGCCGAGGTGATCGACCTGCGCACCCTGCGGCCCATCGACTATGATACGGTTCTGGCCTCGGTGATGAAAACCAACCGCTGCGTTACCGTCGAAGAGGGCTTTCCGGTCGGGTCGATTGGGGATCATCTGGCATCGACCATCATGCAGCGCGCGTTTGACCATCTGGACGCGCCGGTTGTCACCTGCACGGGCAAGGATGTGCCGATGCCCTATGCCGCGAACCTTGAGAAACTGGCACTGGTGACCACGGCGGATGTCGTCGCGGCCGTCAAATCCGTTTGCTACCGGTAAAGGGGACAAGACATGGCTGTAGAGATTCTGATGCCGGCGCTGTCGCCCACGATGGAAGAGGGCACGCTGGCCAAATGGCTGGTCAAAGAGGGGGATGTGGTCAAATCGGGCCAGATCCTTGCCGAGATCGAGACGGACAAGGCCACGATGGAGTTTGAAGCCACGGATGAAGGCGTGATCGGGCGGATTCTGATCGCCGCCGGAACCGCCGGCGTCAAGGTGAACACGCCCATCGCGGTGATATTGGAGGACGGCGACAGCGCCGATGCGGTTCCGGCCTCGGCACTGGCGGCGGCCCCGGTGGCGGCGGTTGCTGCGGTGGCAGCACCGGTTGCGGCGGCAGGTGCGGCAACGCAAAAGGCTACGGGGGCGCGGGTTTTTGCTTCGCCCTTGGCGCGCAGGCTGGCGGCGGAAAAGGGTCTGGATCTGACAAAGGTGGCCGGTTCTGGCCCCCACGGCCGGATCGTGCGCGCCGATATCGACGGGGCCAAGGCCGCGACGGCTATTGCGGCACCAACCCCGATTGCGGCCCCGGCCGCGGCGCCCGCCGCCCCGGCGAAACCTGGCATGGCGCAGGGCATGTCGGCGGAAACCGTGATGAAGATGTACGCCGATCGCGCCTATACCGAGGTGGCACTGGACGGGATGCGCCGCACCATCGCGGCCCGCCTGACCGAGGCGAAGCAAACCATCCCGCATTTCTATCTGCGCCGTTCGGTGCAACTGGATGCGCTGATGACCTTCCGCGAGACGATCAACAAAGGTCTGGAACCGCGCGGCATCAAGCTGTCAGTCAATGATTTTATCATCAAGGCCTGCGCGCTGGCCTTGCAGGCGGTGCCGGATTGCAATGCGGTCTGGGCCGGGGACCGGATCCTGAAGCTGAAACCGTCCGATGTGGCGGTGGCCGTGGCGATTGAAGGCGGCCTGTTCACCCCGGTGCTGCGCGATGCCGACAAGAAGTCGATCAGCGCCTTGTCAGCCGAGATGAAAGATCTGGCGGCGCGGGCGAAATCCAAGAAACTGGCCCCGCATGAATATCAGGGTGGCAGTTTCGCGATTTCCAACCTGGGCATGATGGGGGTCGAAAATTTCGACGCCGTGATCAACCCGCCGCATGGGTCGATCCTTGCCGTCGGGGCCGGGTTGAAACAGCCGGTGGTCAAGGCCGATGGTTCGGTCGGAGTGGCGACAGTCATGTCGATGACCCTGTCCGTCGATCACCGGGTCATTGACGGGGCCTTGGGCGCGCAGTTCCTGAAGGCCGTGGTCGAAGGACTGGAAAACCCGATCGCAATGCTGGCCTGATCGCAGCGCTGACGCAAAATGCAAAAGGCCCGGGGCGAAGCCCCGGGCCTTTTGGCATCTGGAACGGTGTCAGATCTCGCCGCTGATCAACTGGTCCATCGTGGCGGCGGGCTGATCGCAGCCCGCTTCGCCAATGATGCGGGCCGGAACCCCGGCCACGGTCTTGCAGGGCGGCACATCATGCAGCACCACGGACCCGGCTGCGACACGGCTGCAATGGCCGATGGTGATATTGCCCAGGATCTTGGCCCCCGCCCCGATCAGCACGCCATTGCCGATCTTGGGGTGACGGTCGCCGTCCTCTTTGCCCGTGCCGCCCAAGGTAACCGAGTGCAGCATCGACACATTGTCGCCCACGACCGCCGTTTCGCCAATGACGATGGAATGGGCGTGGTCGATCATGATGCCCTTGCCGATGCGGGCAGCGGGATGGATGTCAACGCCGAACACTTCTGACACGCGCATCTGCACGAAATAGGCCAGATCCTTGCGCCCGGATTTCCACAGCCAATGCCCGACGCGGTAGGCTTGGACGGCCTGATAACCTTTGTAAAACAGCACGGGCTGCAAGAACCGGTGGCAGGCGGGGTCGCGTTCAAACACCGCCATGATGTCCGACCGCGCAGCGCTGCCAATTTCGGGGTCGCTGTCCAGGGCTTCATCGGCAAATTCGCGCAGGATTTGCTCGCTCATCTCGCCCGAGGCGAGTTTCAGCGAAAACCGGAAGGCCAGCGCGCGTTCCAGCGACCGGTGATGCAGGATCGAGGAATGGATCAACCCGCCCAGCAGCGGTTCTGTCGCGACGGCGTCGTAAGCCTCGTCGCACAGGCGCTGCCAGACCGGATCGACGACGGACATTTGGGCTCTGGCTTCGGCCATGATGCGGCACCTTTGTTGTTGAGCCCTTAAGATAGGGGCTGGCTGGGGATTTGTCCAATCCTCGCAAGCCGACGCGCCACCTGAGCGAGAGCGGTCAGGAACTCGGCGCCGTCGCGGACCTGCGGGCCAAGCGTCTGCGGCGTGGCCCGCAACGCGCGGGCGGTCAGGCTGCCATCGCCCCATAAGGGGTGCGGACGGTCAAACTGCCGCCGATATTTGGCGGCGGCGAGGGTCTGATCAACCCAGCGGTCCAGCACGGTGGCACGAACACCCAGCGGATGATGCACCAGCGCCACCGCCAGATGCACCGCATCGCTAAGAAGGACTTGGCGCATGCTCATACCGTTATCGCCGCATAGGGCCCGGGACCAAACCGGTCCGAGATCTGGGCGACCTCGACCACGGCCCCGGCTGTCACGCCGTCTGCGGTCTGATCGGGCAGGCCATAGATCCAGCCCGGTGAGGTTACTTCGACCTGACGCAGGACGGTAGCACCTTGGCGGACGCGGATCATGTAACGCTCACGATCCTCGCCCAGCGGAACCTCGCCCTCGGCCCAAGGGTCGCCGTCGATGCGGGTGCGGCGGATCCAGCCGAGGGTGATGGCGCTGCCGATCTGACCCGAAACGGACA
>JANNBI010000226.1:0-10151 GCA_031385345.1 Paracoccaceae bacterium
CCGGCGCGCGCAGAAATCGACGCGCTGCTGGCGCGGGGTCAGGTATTTGAAATAAGGGTATAAATCTTGGAGGCGGGTACCGGAATCGAACCGGTCTACACGGATTTGCAATCCGGTACGTAACCTCTCCGCCAACCCGCCGCGCAAGGTAGGGGTGAACTACCGCAAGCCGCCGCGCCCTGCAAGAGGCATGCAGCATTTCCGACACCGCCCCGGACAATCTGTATTTGACCGCGCCCCCCTGATCCCTGTCTTATGGCGGCATGATAGGCCCCACATGACCCCCTTGACCCGCGCCCTAGCGCTGCCGATCTGGCAGGGCACGCCCACGGCCCGCCCCTTGGGCGGCGGCATCACCAATCTGAATTTCGTGGTGCAGGACGAAGCCCGCCGCGCCGTGGTGCGCATTGGCGACGACATTCCCATCCACCAGATCCTACGATTTAACGAGCTTTCGGCCTCCCGCGCCGCCCATGCCGCAGGGGTTTCTCCAGCCGTTTTGTACCATGAACCCGGCGTTCTGGTAATCGACTATATCGACGGCAAAACCCTGACTGCCGCCGATTTCACCGATCCGGCCACGTTGGATCTGGCATTGGACCTGATCGCCAAGACTCACCGCGACATTCCCAAATTCCTGCGCGGCCCGGTGCTGACCTTCTGGGTGTTCCACGTCATCCGCGATTATGCCGCCACGCTGCACCACGCCGCCAGCCCCTATGCCAACCTGCTGCCCGACCTTCTGGCACAGGCCGAGACGCTGGAAACCACCGTCGGCCTGATAGAGATGGTCTTTGGCCATAATGACCTTTTGTCCGCCAATTTCCTGCATGACGGCTCCCGCCTTTGGCTGATCGACTGGGATTATGGCGGCTTCGGCTCGCCATTGTTTGACCTTGGCGGTCTGGCGGCCAACAATGGCCTGACGCTGGCGCAAGAAACCCATATGCTGACCAGCTATTTCGATCACACCCCGGAGGAGGGGCTGTGGCACCGCTACCGCGCGATGAAGGCCGCCGCCGCCCTGCGCGAAACCCTGTGGTCTATGGTCTCCGAACTCCATTCTGTCATCGACTTCGACTATGCCGCCTATACCGCCACCAACCTTGCCACCTACCAAACCGCCTTTGCCGCGCTTAAGGAATTCAGATGAAAGACCTGCCCACAAGCGCCAAGATCGTCGTCATCGGCGGCGGCATCATCGGCTGCTCCACCGCCTATCACTTGGGCAAACTGGGCTTTTCCGACACCGTCCTGCTGGAGCGTAAGAAGCTGACATCGGGCACCACGTTCCACGCCGCCGGTCTGGTGGGGCAATTAAGAACATCGGCCAACATCACGCAATTGCTGGGCTATTCCGTCGATCTGTACAAACGTCTAGAGGCTGAGACTGGCTTGCAGACCGGCTGGAAGATGAACGGCGGCCTGCGTCTGGCCTGCAATGCCGACCGCTGGACCGAGGTGCGGCGTCAAGCCACCACCGCCCATTCCTTTGGTCTGGACATGCATCTTCTGACCCCGCAAGAGGCGCAGGATCTGTGGCCCTTGATGGCCATCGACGATCTGGTCGGGGCGGCCTATCTGCCCACCGACGGTCAGGCCAACCCCTCGGACATCACCCAGTCCTTGGCCAAGGGCGCGCGCATGGCGGGCGTGTCGATCTTTGAAGATACGCCTGTCACCCGCATCCTAACCGACAAGGGCCGCATCACCGGCGTCCAAACCCCGCGTGGCACCATCAGTTGCGAAAAGGTGGTGATCTGCGCCGGGCAATGGACGCGCGCCTTGGCCGCCACCATCGGTGTCAATGTGCCGCTGGTGTCGGTCGAACACCAATACATGATCACCGAAGTGATCCCCGGCGTGACCAAAGACCTGCCCACCCTGCGCGACCCCGACCGTCGCACCTATTGGAAGGAAGAGGTCGGCGGTCTGGTCTGGGGCGGCTATGAACCCAACCCGAAACCCTGGGCACAAAACGGCATCCCCGAAGGTTTCCATTTCGAAACATTGCAGCCCGATTGGGACCATTACGAACAATTCATGGACAATGCCATCGCCCGCGTCCCGGCCCTCGCCACCGCCGGGGTCAAGCAATTGCTCAACGGTCCCGAAAGTTTCACCCCCGACGGCAATTTCATCTTGGGCGAGGCGCCGGAACAGCCCAACTGTTTCATCGGGGCCGGGTTCAACGCCTTTGGCATCGCGTCAGGCGGCGGCGCGGGCATGGCTTTGGCCGAATGGGTGGCAACGGGGTCCGCGCCTTATGATCTGTGGCCGGTCGATATCCGCCGCTTTGGCCGCGTGCATCAGTCCACCGACTGGATCCGCACCCGCACGACCGAGGCTTATGGCAAACATTACACCATCGCCTGGCCCGCCGAAGAAATGGCCAGCGCCCGCCCGACCCGCCGCTCGCCCCTTTACGCCCATCTTGCCAAGGCCGGGGCCAGTTTTGGCGAAAAGCTTGGTTGGGAGCGTCCGAACTGGTTTGCCGATCTGACGGCGGACGAGGTGCCAAAAGACCGCTATTCCTTTGCCCGCCCCGGTTGGTTCGATGCTGTGCGCCGCGAACATCTGGCCGCCCGCAGCGCCGCCGTGCTGATCGACCAGACCTCGTTTGCGAAGTTCAGCCTGACCGGCCCCGATGCCGTGACCGCCCTGAACTGGATCGCGGCGGGCAATGTTGACCGCCCGGTCGGCAGCCTGATCTACACCCAGTTGCTGAACGACAAAGCCGGGATAGAGGCGGATGTGACCATCGCTCGCACTGCGCCCGATGCCTTTTACATCGTCACCGGCACCGGATTTGCCACTCGCGATTTCAACTGGATCGCGCGCAACCTGCCCAAATCCGCCCGCTGCCAACTGGTTGATATCACATCAGGATCTGCCGTTCTGTCGCTGATGGGCCCCAATGCCCGCACTATCCTGCAACGCCTGTGTCCCGACGATCTGGCGAATGAAGCCTTCCCCTTTGGCACCGCCCGTCCGCTGTCGGTCGCCCTTTGTCCGGTGCTGGCCCTGCGCGTCACCTATGTCGGTGAACTGGGTTGGGAATTGCACATGCCCACCGATGTCGCCGTCCCCGTGTACGAGGCGCTTCATGCCGCAGGGGCCGATCTGGGCCTGATCAACGCCGGCTACCGCGCCATCGAAACCCTGCGGCTGGAAAAGGGCTATCGCGCCTGGGGGGCGGATATTGGCCCCGATCACACCCCGGCCGAAACCGGCCTGACCTGGGCCTGCAAGCTGAAATCGGGCCTGCCGTTCCGGGGTCGCGCTACCCTTGCCGCCCAACTGGAATCGGGCGTTAAAAAGCGTCTGGCGGGATTTACGGTGGATGATCCAAACGTCGTGCTGTTGGGCCGCGAAACCATCTACCGCGACGGCGAACGGGTGGGCTGGCTGTCCTCGGGCGGCTATGGCCACAGCCTTGATCAGCCCATCGGCTATGGCCTGATCCGCCATCCCGGTGGCGTGACCGAGGATTTCGTCCGCTCCGGCACCTATCAGCTAGAGGTGGCAAGCACCCGCGTTCCGGCAAAGGTTCACTTGTCCCCGATGTACGACCCACAAAACCTGCGCGTCAAAGCCTGACGGGGATCGTCTGCAACAACCTTAACCCTGCCGCACGGCGGGAAGGCCCCCTTACATGGGCCTCGCATGCATCCACAGGCTGAGTCGCCCGGCCCCACCCCAAACCGCCGCCAAACCCGCCGCAAAAGCCGGCAGACGCGCGAAATGTGCTAAACCGCAGGCCGGGTTTGACGTTGATCACGGCGTTATGTCGCGTCAACCTGTCACTTCGACGAAGGAACGCCACGCCAATCCCGCGCTTTGGCCTTGTCACGGAACCCTTAGGCCTTAGTGTCAACCCACCAGATCGGCACAGGCCGACACGATCATCCACTCAGGAGGACATACGATGAAAAAACAATTGCTTCTTTCCACCATTTTGGGCCTTGGCCTTGCCACCGGCGCTTTTGGCGCTGTCGTTGATCCCGCCGACAAACTGGCCGAAAATCAGACCTTCAGCTTCTGGCTGCTGGACAGCATCGTGACGCTTGACCCGCAGCTGATCGAATCCGTTGAAGATAGCGACGTGGCCCGCCAGCTGTTCGAAGGCCTGTACACCGAGGACGCCACGGGCGAGCTGGTCCCCTCGGGCGCGACCGAAATGTCCCTCTCGGATGACAAGTTGACCTATACCTTCAAACTGCGCCCCGAGGCCAAATGGTCCAACGGCGACCCCGTGACCGCCAATGACTATGTCTATGCATGGCAGCGACTGGTCGATCCGGCCCTCGCCTCCTCCTATTCCTGGTACATGGAACTGATGCAGGTCGAAAACGCGACCGCTGTCATCGCCGGTGAAAAGCCCTCGACCGAGCTGGGCATCAAAGCCATCGATGACCTGACGCTACAGGTCAAACTGACGACCCCCTTGCCCTATTTCCCCAAGATGCTGGTCCATGCCTCGGTTCTGCCGGTGCATAAGGCCACGATCGACGCCCATGGCCAGCAGTGGACCGATCCGGGCAATCTGGTCGGCAACGGCGCCTATACCCTGACCGAGCATAAGCCCGGCGAAAAGGCCGTCGTCACCCGCAATCCGATGTATTGGAACAATGCGGCGACCGTGATCGAAACCGGCACCTATCTGACCGTGAATGATGAAAACATCGCCTTCACGCGCTATGAAGCTGGCGAGTTGGACACCGTCGGCATCCCGACAGGCATGTATCCCGAACTCGCCGCCTCCCGCCCGGCCGAGGCGATGTCCGCCCCGCGCGCGTGCACCTATTACTACCTGATGAACATGGATGCCGAAAAAGGCGTCGAGGCGCTGAAAAACGTCAACGTCCGCAAGGCGCTGTCGCTGGCCATCGACCGTGACATCATCGTCGAGAAGATCCTGCAATCCGGCCAGATCCCGGCCTATACCTTCACCCCGGCGGCCATGGCCGGATTTACGGTTCCGGCGGTGGATTATGCGTCCATGACGCAAGAAGCCCGCAACGCCGAGGCCACGAAACTGCTGGCCGAGGCTGGCTTTACCCCGGAAAACCCGCTGAAACTGACGCTGAACTACAACACCTCCGAAGGGCACAAATCCATCGCCGTCGCGGTGCAGCAGTTCTACAAGGCCGTCGGCGTGGATCTGACGTTGAACAACATGGAATGGCAGGTCCATTCCGACATCATGCACGAACGGACCTATGAGATGGCCCGCTCTGCCTGGTGCGGCGACTATAACGAGGCTTCGACCTTCCTGGATCTGTTCACCTCGTCCTCGGGGTTCAACGATGTGGGCTGGATCAACGCCGACTATGACAAGCTGATGGCCGACAGCAAGACCATGGCCGACCCGCAGCCCAACTACACCGCCGCCGAACAGCTGATGGCCGCGGACATGCCGATCATCCCAATCTATCACTACACTTCGTCGCGGATGCTCAAGACCGATGTGAAGGGTTATCCGACGCAGAACGTGTTCGGAACCTGGTATCTGAAGGATCTGTACCGCGTCGCCCAGTAAGCGGCTTTGGTGATCGGATCAGAGGGGGGTATTCTCCTCCCTCTGATCCCCTTTAGGGAATTCACATGTTCACCTTCATTGCCCGGCGCCTGCTTGTTGCGGTGCCAACCCTGCTTATTTTGATCGTGCTGTCAGCCCTGCTGATGCACGCAGCGCCCGGAGGGCCGTTCAACTCTGAACGCAAACTTCCGCCCGAAGTGGTGGCCAATCTGGCCGCCAAATACGGGCTGGACCAACCGCTGTACTGGCAGATCTGGACCTACATCCGCGATCTGGTGCTGCATTTCGACTTCGGTCCGTCCTTCAAATACAAGGACCGCACCGTCAACGAGATCATCGCCCAAGGCTTCCCCGTCACCCTGCAATACGGGTTCTGGAGCTTTCTGATCGCCACCTTTCTGGGTGTGGGCGCGGGTGTCATCGCCGCGATCCGCCAAAACTCGGCCACGGATTACACCGTTCTGACCATTGCCATCGTGGGCGCGGTCCTGCCGGGATATGTCCTGGCCCCGCTGATGGTGCAGTTCTTCACCCTGAAAATGGGCTGGCTGCCCGGTGGCGGCTGGGAGGACGGCGAATGGCGCTATCTGGTCATGCCCGTCATCGCCCTTTCCACCGCCTATATCGCCTCCATCGCGCGGCTTATGCGTTCGTCCATGCTGGAAACCCTGAATTCAAATTTTGTGCGCACCGCCCGCGCCAAGGGGCTGCCGGAATGGAAGGTGATCCTGCGCCATGTGATGAAGCCCGCCCTTCTGCCCGTCCTGTCCTATCTTGGTCCGGTCTTTGTCGGAATGGTGACGGGCTCCGTGGTCATCGACATGTATTTCTCCACCGGGGGTATCGGCAAAAGCTTTGTCGACTCCGCGTTGAACCGCGACTATTCGGTCATGCTGGGCATCACCCTTCTGGTCGGCGCGCTGACCATCCTGTTCAACCTGATCGTGGACGTGCTTTACGCCTTCATCGATCCAAAAATCCGGTATTAAGCCATGATAACCGCCAAGCTGCGCGCCGGCGATCTGTCCCGGATCACCGACAACGCCGAGATCAAGGGCCGCTCTTTATGGGCCGATGCGCGCAAGCGGTTCGTCCAGAACAAGGCCGCCGTCGCCGGGGTTATCGTGTTGATCTTCATCGCTCTTTTCTCTTTCACCGGAGAACTCCTCGCCCCGTGGAGCAATGAGGAGATCGATTTTAACGTCATCGGGTCTGCCGCGACCAAGGGCATGCCTTCCCTTGCCTCGGGGCATTATTTCGGCACTGATGATCTGGGGCGCGATCTGTTCGCGCGCTCGGCTCAAGGGACGCGGATTTCGCTGATGGTGGGCTTTGTCGGCACTTTCATCGCGGTGATCGTCGGCACGGTTTACGGCGCGGTGTCCGGCTATGTCGGCGGGCGCACCGACGCGGTGATGATGCGCATCGTCGATATCCTTTCGGCCATCCCTTACATGTTCGTGCTGATCCTGCTGCTGGTGATGTTCGGCCGATCGATGCTTATGATCTTCATCGGCATCGGAATGCTGTCGTGGCTGGGCATGGCGCGGATCGTGCGTGGCCAGACCCTTAGCCTGAAGCACAAGGAATATATCGAGGCCGCCCGCGCCTCGGGCGTGTCCAGCTGCATGATCATCGCCCGCCATATCCTGCCCAACCTTCTGGGCGTGGTCGCAGTTTACACCACCTTGCTGATCCCCGACATGATCATGGCCGAAAGCTTCATCTCGTTTCTTGGCCTTGGCGTGCAGGAACCGCTGACCTCGCTTGGCGCACTGATTGCCGAGGGGTCAAAGTCGATTGTCCAGGGATCTCTGTGGCAGCTGTACTATCCTTTGGCCTTCTTCGTGGTCACGCTTTACGCCTTTTACTTCGTCGGGGACGGTCTGCGCGACGCCCTAGATCCGAAGGACCGTTGACATGGCATTGCTAGAGGTCAAGAATCTGGGCGTCTCCTTTGCCACCAATGACGGCAAGGTAACTGCCGTCAGCGGCGTGAACTTCTCTCTCGACCGGGGCGAAACCCTTGGCATCGTGGGTGAAAGCGGGTCCGGCAAATCGCAATTGTCCTTTGCCATCATGGGCCTTCTGGCCCGTAACGGCAGCGCCACCGGGTCTGTCCTTTTTGACGGGGCCGAGATTCTGAATGCCCCCCCATCGGTGATCAACCCGCTGCGGGCCGTGCATATGTCGATGGTGTTTCAGGATCCGATGACCAGCCTGAACCCCTATCTGCGCGTGTCCGACCAGATGGCCGAGGTGCTGACCCATCACAAGGGCATGTCGAAATCCGACGCCGTGGCGGAATGCGTCCGCATGCTGGACGCGGTGAAAATTCCTGACGCCAAGGGCCGTATCCGCCTGTTCCCGCACGAGTTTTCGGGCGGCATGCGCCAGCGCGTGATGATCGCCATGGCGCTTTTGTGCCGTCCTGACCTTCTGATCGCGGATGAACCGACGACGGCGCTGGACGTGACGGTTCAGGCCCAGATCATGACCCTGCTGCGCGATCTGCAGGCCGATTTCGGCATGGCCACGATCCTGATCACGCATGATCTGGGTGTGATCGCCGGGTTCTGCCGCGATGTCATCGTCCTGTACGGCGGGCAGGTGATGGAAAAGGCCCCGGTGGACCCCTTGTTCGCCAGCCCCTCGCATCCCTATACCCGCGGTCTGATTTCCGCGATCCCGCGCGTCGATACGCATGGCGAGGTTCTGGTAACCATCCCCGGCACCCCGCCCAACATGCTGCGTGCGCCCAAGGGCTGCCCCTTTGCGCCACGCTGCGCCTATGCCGGCGATGATTGCGACGACCACCTATCGCCCCTTACCGAATTTGCCCCCGGCCGCCTGCGCGCCTGCAACCGCAGCATTAAGGAATTGGCATGACCACGCCCCTGCTCGACGTCCGCGATCTGCGTGTCTCGTTTCACATTCGCCGCGAAGGCGACATGCCCTGGACCAAACCGCGCGAATTGCGGGCGCTGAACGGCGTCAATTTTTCGCTGAACGCCGGTGAGACGCTGGGCATCGTGGGCGAATCCGGCTGCGGCAAGTCCACCCTCGCGCGCGCCCTGATCCAGATGGTCCCCGCGACGGGCCGGGTTTTGTGGGACGGCGGAACGGACCTTTTAGCCCTGACCCCGCATCAGATGCTGAAATACCGCTCGCAGGTGCAGATGGTGTTTCAGGATCCCCTTGCCAGCCTGAACCCTCGGATGTCGGTTGGCAGCATCATCGCGGAACCCCTGCGCACCCATCACCCCGACCTGTCCAAGGATCAGGTGAAGGCCCAGGTCAAAGCCATGATGGAACGTGTCGGCCTGCTGCCCAACCAGATTAACCGCTATCCGCATGAATTTTCGGGCGGCCAATGCCAGCGGATCGGCATCGCCCGCGCCCTGATCGTCGGCCCGAAACTGCTGATCTGCGATGAACCGGTGTCCGCCCTTGATGTGTCCATTCAGGCCCAGGTGATCAACCTTCTGGCCGAATTGCAGCGCGATCTGGGGCTGGCGATGATCTTTATCGCCCATGACCTGTCGGTGGTGAAGCACATCTCGGACCGGGTGATGGTGCTGTATCTGGGCCGCACGATGGAGGTGGCCAGCGCGCCGGCGCTGTTTTCCAATGCCGCCCATCCCTACACCAAGGCACTGCTATCGGCGGTTCCGATCCCCGATCCGGTTAAAGAACGCGCCAAAAAGATGATCCCGCTGGACGGCGATCTGCCCTCGCCGCTGGCCCCGCCCTCGGGCTGCGTGTTTCGTACCCGCTGTCCCATCGTCTATGACCGCTGCGCGCGCGACGTGCCTGCTTTGCTGGGCAGCGGACATGAGGTCGCTTGCCACAAGGTGGATATGACCGCCTTGGTGGGCTGAGTTTTTGGCAGGATGGTTCTATTGCGGGTGACTGGCGGGGATCTATCGGGGCAGGGCGGGCAACGCGCTTAACCCGCGGCTTCCATGCGACTTACCCGAAAAGTGAACGAACCCGAAAAGCCCGCGCAAGGCTTTTCGGGTCCAAGGCTCCCCAGCGCTTGGGACTTGAATACCACCAACGATCGGGGGTTTGTTGTTCCCCTCTTCCTCTGCGCCGGAAATGATACTTTTGGCGATGGCCCTATCCTTTAGTATAGGATTTCCGCCCCTAACCGCCCGAAGTCAGGCCGCGCTCGCCTCATAGCCTGCGTCGCGCAGAGCTGCCCGCAAGTTGTCCAGCGCCGCCCCCGACTGCACGGCAACGGTCCGCGCCTCCATGTCAAAATCCAGAACGGCGGCCGGATCGACCGCATGGATGGCTTTGTCAACCGTGGCCTTGCAATGGCCGCAGGACATTTCGGGAATGGATAGGGTGGTCATCTGGTCCTCTGGGGTTCATCGACTGCCCGGCGCCCCTTGGCAGGGACGCAGGCCCACCGCAAAAGTGCTATGCCAAAAGTCATAATGCAAGCCCAACCCACCGGTCGCAGGGACCATACCAAGATTTGGTCCGGACTTGACCCGCGCGTCAAAAGTCGAAACCAGAGGCGGCTTTTGGCAGAATGTCGCAAGAAACCTGCAAGGCGCTCCCCAAAACAGCGAAGGCCGCCCAAAGGGACGGCCCGCTA